>JANXEG010000011.1 GCA_025058425.1 Nitrososphaerales archaeon | reverse complement strand
TTCCCCTTCATCCTATATGGAAATACTGGAAAGCCTATATCCTTAAAATACTCAATATGGCTATTCTCTACCAAAAGGATCAACTTATCGAACCCTGCCCTTTTCAACTCCATGAGCTTCGCCTTCTTCTTCGCAACATACTCAGGCCTCCAATATCCGATGATCTCCAGATACCACTTCACACCATCAATTCTATGAAAGGTATAGTCTGGCACAATCAGTGTATCGCCAACTATTATAGGCTCAGCCTCCCTTTCAATTCTATACTTGCTTACGCTACTCATCGCCATGTAGAATTTACGCTCCACTCTACTATCGAAGATAGGTACGATCTCTTCATCAATTCTCATATCTTTGGCATAGTCTGGCATATTGGAATCTGTCAATATGCATGGGAGATCTCTTTTCTTTAGATGAACCAAAATCTTAACAGACCAGTCCCCAACGGTCTTTAAAAATGGTTGAACCGTGTTAAAGAGCATAGATAGCCTCGATGCGAATCTGGTAGGTTTACCAAAGAGCTCTATAGGTCCATATGTGCTTACGAGCACATAATCATCTTTCAATTGTGCATCGTAGATGAGGCCGAATTCTTTCACCCTCCTCACAACCTCCTTAACAAACATCCCCTTCGGCACCTTGTGGCTCCCTTTTGTCATAAATATCAGCATTCTTGAATTGGAGAGCAAAGTATCCAAGACTTCATAATTGTAATACTTGATAACATCGATCGGGCTAACATCATCCTTCACCTTCACAAGTACGTATCCCTTTGGATAATCGCTCCATAGGTAATCATCCAGATCTTCCAACTCTAACCCTCTTACTTCTTCATCATCACATTCCTCTTTAAAGCGCTTTAACACCTCAACTCTATTCCTTGCAAAGCCACCTTCCAATGACCCTACAAACTTAAAGAGTTTGAGTCTAAGATTCGTGGGGCTGATCTTTAAACGGCGTGTTACCTTCGGTTTATAGGTGAAGATGTGATTCAGAGCATACCTTAATCCATCGGCGAGTCTATCATCCCCTATTCGATAGCGCAACTCATCAAAATCTATACTTCCTTTCTCCATTCCTAAGCAGGATTCGTAGAATTCCAGAGCCCTCTCGGCTATCGAAAGATGATCACTAAAATTAGGGTTGAGGAATAAAGGCTGCATTACACCCCCTTTGACTTTAAACTTCAATAATGTCCTTGGAAACATTCTCTACTACACTCTTTACTACACTCAATTAAGCCATTCTCGAAATCTCCTCCTTCTCATGGTGAGTTGTTGATCCATCGTCCCCTTCGTAACCAACTCGATCATCAAAGCCCTCTCTTTCTTCGGCCTTAGCAATCTACCTATCCTTTGTAAATATTCACGGTTACTCCCCGAACCGCTTATGATGATGCCCACCTGGGCATCGGGTACATCGATCCCTTCCTCGAGCGTCATACCTGAAGCTAACTTTGTAACCTCGCCTTTTTTGAACATCTCCAACAAAGCCTTCCTCTCTTCAACACTCGTATCGGCTACAATAAGAGGGATAAGGTACCTTCTACTCACTTCTTCTACAATATCTACGTACCTACTGAAGATCAAGACCTTTTTATCTCGGTACTTCGATAGAAGTTCGCCGACGATCTCTACCTTCTTCTCAGCACTCAAGGCTATGATTCTCGCCCTATTTCTCGCCCTTAACGCATCTCTAGCCCTTGGATCTCGGGCAGCGTAAGTAAGGCAGAGCTCGAACCTCTCTCTTGGGTCTTTGACTTTAGGAAGGACCCTCTCACAATAATCGTTATAGATGTTGAGCTGCCTTCGGTACTCTTCAAGGGCTTCAGGCCCGAGCTCCACATAAATTCTTTTCACATCGTACCTTGCTATATACCCTTTATCTTGAAGTTCCGATTCGGAGACGGGTTTAATGATGGGGCCTATAATTTCTTCATAATCCCTATGAAGCCCATCACTCCTCATCGGTGTGGCCGTCAAACCCATCCTATAACGTGCGATACTTAAATCGAGTATCCTTCTAAACTCCTCAGCTACAGAGTGATGTGCTTCATCGGCGATCATCAACATAAATTTATCTGATAAAGTTTCAGCGTTCAAGTATGCCGACTTGTAGGTTATTATAGTGATGTCCTTGACCTCTTTACTCCCTCCCCCATATACCCCAATGTATTCATAAGGGATGTTAAGGTATAGGTTGATCTTCTTCTTCCATTGGTAGAGAAGGTCTATAGAGGGTACGATTATCATCGCCCTCACTTTAAGATCGGCTATCGCCTGAAGGGCTAAGAATGTCTTACCCGCTGCCGTGGATAGTGCTATCACACCTCTAAAACCACTCTCCTTCCATGCTTCGTAGCATCGTACCTGATAATCTCTTAACGTAAATTGGGCTACCGGTAAAAATGGTAGCTCTTGCTTTATATCAAAATCCACATTCACCTTACATAAAATCTGAAGATGATCCAGAACCTTCCATAGATCTCTAGGCTTGGCCCTATAAGTTTTGGTCTTCTGCTCATATATACATAGACTTGGTATTAGAGGTGCTGCACTGGGCGTCGCTCTTATAATGAGATCCCCTCCATAAATAGAAATGTTCACCAATCTCTTCTCTCTAAGACTTTCAATCTCTCTCAACACATCCTTCGAAAGATCTATACCGTACCGGGCGAGCCTTCTAAGGTCATCTACATCTAAAGTAGCACACTTTTCCAAATTCAATTTATAAAGCCCTTTCTTATTCACATTATCATAACCGAGGAATTCTGAAAATTGAAGAACCTCTCTAAAGGATTGCTCATCCAACGTCGGTAATGAGAATTCTAATTCTTGAAGGTTTAGAATCTTAAAGCTCAATTCTATAGAGAGTTAGATGGGCAAGAATTTAACTTTACAATCGATCTCGATATGCCTTTCCATAATTCCTCTTCATCATTATTTATCTTTATCATTGCTTTACGATATCCTTCCTCTAACTTTATCTTTTCACTTATAGGGGCCAAATTCAGGGGCTTTACTGTACCTTGCTATCGCTTTGAGAATCAAACCTTCATCCAACGTTTTATTAACCAACGCATTCGCCAGGTCTGTCGCGGTTACTATACCGACCAATACGCCTCCATCAACCACAGGTAACCTCCTTACCTTGTACTTCAACATAATCTCAGCAGCTTCATTCAGCGTCTGATCTGAAGATATCGTGAATATTGGCGTGCTCATAACATCACTGACCAAGACCTTCGCAGGGTCAAAAGGTTCTGCCAGAACTCTCGATACAAGATCCCTCTCCGTTATAATCCCTATCGCCTTACCACCTGAGACGATTATCAAGCATCCGACACCCTTCTTGGCCATCAGCCTCGCAGCATCGAGCACACTTTTATCCGCTTCGATCGTCACCAAATCTTTACTCATAACATCTTTAACTTTGATCATCATGATCTTCGAGATCTAATAGTATTGCCCGCTAATAAAAATTTGGATTAGGTCGATGATTATCAAACTTTAGTAATATGTAGATGTGACGATTTCACTTTTGTAAAGCTTCTTTATCCGTGGTGCAAAAATCTCACAATAAGCGCAAAGTATATATATCGTTAGTGATATCATTAGTGATATGCGCAAAGGCAAGAGTGTAGTGCCAAGGGGCTTCTCCAGATTTTACGTACTCTCACTATTAAAAGAGAAACCTATGACTGGTAAGGAGATCATGGATGAGACCGAAAGGAGGACGAAGGGTGCTTGGAGGCCATCACCCGGCCTCATTTACCCATTGTTAAATAGGCTCCTCTCCGAAGGTCTGATCGAGGAGGTTGAGGGTGGCTATAAGATTACGGAGAAGGGTGTGAAGAAGCTTGAAGAGTATAGTGAAGCACGTGAAGAGTTCAATAGAAGTTTCGGTGCAATGGTACGCCTCTTTACGTACGGTGGCTTCGTAGCCCAAGATATAATCGATAGGATCATAGGTCTATTCACCATTTTACGTGAAGATATCTCGAAGCTGGGTGCGGAGCAGAGGGCAAAGTATAGGAACTTTTTGATGGCGGAGTTGGATAGAATTAATAAGGAAGAAGTTAAGTGAGTTAATCAGATCATCGTTGGTCAGCGTATGTTGCATCGATGTAGGTCTAGGTACCCAAGATATACTATTCTTTGACCAATCTTACGATTACTTACCGAAGATGATCTTACCATCGGCGACACAGATCTTCGCCCGTAAGATAGCGAAGCTCACGCATAGAAATCTCTTGATCACCGGTGGTATAATTGGTGGTGGGCCTATTACAAGGTCTGTAAAGGAATTGATAAGTAAAGGTGGTAGGGTAAAGGCCACATTACCAGCAGCGCTCACATTCAGTTATAATTTGGATCACGTGAAGTCGATGGGGATCGAGATCATCGATAGAATCTCCGAATTTGAGAAGGACTTCACAATAGTGGAGTTGAAAGAGATCGATCTAAAATTCCTGTTGGAGTTGGCTAGGAGGTATGAGATCTGTGATAGGTTGGATTACATCGTATTCGCGGTTCAAGACCATGGGAAGGCTCCAGAGGGCGTATCTGCCATCGAGTATCGCCACAATCTACTGAAGAGCTTTATCGAAGAGAACCCGAAACCCATAAGCCTATTCTTCGAAGATAGAGATATACCAGATACACTCCTCAGAATGAAATCTGTCTCACAGCAGTTGAAAAGTTCTATCTCTGGAGAGCCCTTTTCAGGTAAGATCTACGCTACCGATACAGTAATCGCAGCGTGTGTAGGTGCATCTCTCGATCCGAATGCGATCGGTAAGAAAAGGATCGTCACGATCGATATCGGTAATGGCCATACATTTGCATCTATGCTGGTAGATGGTGAGATCGTCGGATACTTTGAAACGCATACATCGACTTTAACCCCAGAAATGTTGGAGCGCTTCGTTCAATTATTCATAGAGGGGAGGTTGACGCATGAGCAGATTTTAAGAGAGGGAGGCCATGGTGCTTACACAAGTGAGAAGTGCAGAGGTCCTGTAGATGCTATAATCGTTACTGGGCCGAAGCGTGATATCATCAAGAGGACGAATCTGAATTTTCAATTTGGCAACCCTCTTAATGATCATATGGTAACGGGAGCTCTGGGGTTGCTTTACTTAACGAATCAAAAAGAAAATCTGAATATCGGCATGGGATGGAGTAATCGTACATAATGTTATCAAGATCGAGAGATCATAAGTTAACATTATTTAATACCTTAAAGCTATCGCGATTTTATAAAAAGATTTGAATTGAAGGTTAAGGACAGATTTACAAGGATGTCTAGAAAATTATCTATACATATTTTTCGATTTTTTTAGAATATGGTGAAATTATGCAAAATATTAATAAAGAACTATTATCAAGTTCTTCAAGAGCTCGTAGGTGATGTAATTGTCCACAAATGTAAATCTAAATACCCTCGTGTTTTCGGAGCTCGTTTGCATAGTGTGTGGCAAAAGGCTCGGCTATTCTCCCATCAACGTCTCGTTGGTACTATGTGAGGAGCACACACCGAAGGAACGAATCATCAATAATACACGTCACGAGTTAAGAGTATCTGTAAATAACCCGTAAATAGAGTAAATAAAAAATTAATAAAGAGATATAAGTGACCGTAATTTTGAATCCCTTTATGGAGATAATGTTGGTAAAGGAACTTTTTAAAGTGAAGATGAAGAAGCCTCTTTCATTCTCCTTCATCTACATCGATAGAAGGTCTGGTTAAAGGTGATGGTATGGTCGAGGGTAAAAGGCAGACGACTGAAAGGCGTGAATTCCTCAAGTTATTGGCTACCGTGGGTGTAGGATCACTCGTAATCCCGAGCTTTCTCAAGCAGGATCTGATCGAGATCTTCGCAGAGGCGAGGGATTACTGGCATATCTGTTGGTTGAATGGTGCTGCATGCACAGGTTGTGCAGTTTCTCTTGCACAGGCGGCCGATCCGGACTTAATCAAAGTCCTAACGAGCCTGATCGTTGGTAACTCGAATCTGCCCATAGCCCTTCCCGATTACATGCAGGTACTCCATCCATCATCGGGCTCTCTAGCTATCGAGTTCATCGATACTTGGAAGAAGGGGAGCGATAAAAAGAGGATTCTGATCGTCGAGGGCTCGGTCCAGAAGAAGGGCTTCTGTAAAATTGGTGGTAGAGACTTTAGGGATTGGCTCCTCGATGCTACTAACTATGCAGATTACGTAATCTCCTTCGGCTCTTGCTCCTCTTATGGAGGCATACCACATGCGAAGGGGAATGTTACGGGCGCTATGGGTGTACAGGACTTTTATAGGGAGGTCGGGATCAAAAAACTGGTCATAAACCTTCCGAGGTGCCCCGGCCACCCTGACAGCCTTATTCTCACTCTAGCTGCTATAATGGTGGGTAAGGTGCCTGAGCTGGATGCATTCGGTAGGCCTAAGGACTTTTACGGTATAAATATACACTCGAACAGGTGTGCTTATAGACCATACTACGATAGAGGCATATTCATTCAAAGACCCGGTGAGTTTCCCGTGGAAGGTGCCGAGGAGGGTTGCCGCTATAAGATAGGTTGTAAGGGGCCAGTGGCATACGCCGATTGTGGCCAGAGAAGGTGGAATAATGGTGTAAGTTGGTGCATCGAAGTCGGTTCGCCATGTATTGCATGCTCAGAGCCCGCATTCCCCGATGGTGATACTGGGCCATTCTGGCAAGAGCTGCCCGGTCTGCCTTTGGTACTTGGTATTCCCATTGATACATGGGGCAAGGCCATGATGGTTGCAGGTGCGGCGGGTGTCGCAATTCACTTTGCTAAGAGGGTGATTACGAAGAGGGGAGAGGGAGAGAGAAAGGAGGAAGAGAAGGAAGAGGAGGGAGGTGAGTAAATTATGCCGAAGTTCTCCGTAGATCCCGTTACGAGGATTGAAGGCCATCTCTGTGTCGAGTTGGAGATCTCCAGAGAGCCCGCGTTGAGGAATGAATACGTAGTCAAGAAGGCCTGGTCGAAGGCCGAGATGTTCAGGGGCTTCGAAATATTTCTGAAGGGGCGCGATCCACGTGATGCACCTTACATTACACAGAGGATCTGTGGTGTATGTCCAAATCCTCACGCAATGGCCTCGATTCAGGCGCTCGATGATGCCTTCGGAGCGAGGCCTCCGCCAGCAGCGATCTTGGTTAGAAATATCATAGATGCTGCATATTACATCTATGACCATCTGATTCACTTCTACCTACTCATCGGTCCAGAGCTCGGTGTCTTGGCAGCGTATCCTCCCATGGTCCCCCCAGCACTTGGTAGAGATGGTATAGAGCAGATGAAGCTCGGTGCCCACTATGCAAAGTGTGTAGAAGTCCAAAGGTTGGTGAATGAGGTGGTAGCGCTATGGGGAGGGAAGTATCCGCATATACAGAGCCTATACCCGGGTGGTGTCACCGTAAAGCCCACTTTAGATAAAATTACCAATTCTGTGATTAAACTGGTCCCGGTCTGGGAGTTTGTAGCTTTGACGATGATCTCAGACCTACAGGTTATAATCTCTGCGAACGAGCGCCTGAAGGAGGTAACCAACACCGTGCTTGGTAAAAGGGTCGGTCTGGAGGATATCGGCATAGGTACCGGGAACTTCCTATCCTACGGTCTATACCCAGACTTCACCGATTATGATGATTGGCTAGATCCATCGAAGCGGAGGAAGTCTCTGATACGCAGCGGTACATGGTCGAATGGTACATGGACCACGCTCGATGAAAATAAGATTACCGAGCATGTAAAGTACTCCTACTACGATAGTCCATCGAAGCTTCATCCGAGTGAAGGTGAAACCTCGGTCAAGAAGGATAAGGCTGGGGCTTATAGTTGGTTAAAGGCTCCACGTTACGATGGTAAGGTGTATGAAGTTGGACCTCTGGCTAGATTTTTAAATACATTTGGCACCAGGTGGAGGCTGGATCGCATACACCCAATAACAGGCAAGGATTACGGCCCCATCGAGTATACATTAAGGAATCCTAAGGGATCTGTCTTGGACCGTGTGGTGGCAAGGGCCTTCATGACCCTGCTCTGTGCAAATAATGTGTTCAAATGGTTACTCGAGCTCAGACAGTATGTAAATAGCCCCATCATGAACTTTAAGGATGTTCCGAGGGAGGCGAAGGGTAGGGGGCTCTGGGAGGCTCCACGAGGCGCTTTGGGACATTGGATCAAGATAAAGGATGGTAAAATCGAACGGTATCAATGTGTAGTGCCGGGTACTTGGAACTGGTCTCCCAGAGATGATATGGATAATCCTGGCGTCGGTGAGCAGGCGCTCCAATGTGGTACCACATGGATACCGAAGCTGAACGTATTTCAGTTGGCAAATGCGATCAAGGCAGGTTGGGGCGATACCCTTAGAGAAGCGCTTACGGCCTTAAACCCGAAGTATGTGAATCTGAATATGGAGAGGACCGATGGTGGTGAATCTGTAAATTCTTCACTGGTTCTGTTGATAGTAAGATCCTTCGATCCATGCCTTGCCTGTGGTGTGCATCTCATCATGCCCGATGGTAAGAAGCATGTAATCCACATAGACCATGAGCATTAGGCGAGGATCATGGACCAAGAAGCTACCAAGGCTGAAGGGCCTCGTAAGAGGGTTCGTGTAGTAAGGCATGAGTTAACATACCGTATCTTTCATTGGACATTCTTCGTACTCGGAGTGATATTGACTATAACGGGTCTGGAGATCGGTGGGATCTTCGGCAATCTCCCCCTCATCGAGAATGTGGGCGCGATACATAGCGTCCTCGGCTTGGCTTTAACATTCGTCTTACTCGCCTTCTTCTACTACTTCATTGTAAGTGGGGAGTACCATTGGTATCGATTGCGGCGCATACCCCTTTCACTGAAGTTCTTCATCATGGAGGCGAAGGCGTGGCTCGGTATAGGTCCTCATGTGGAGGAGCCGATTCTCTACGATGATGTAAATAAGAGGTATGTGGAGAAGATAATTCCTACAGAGGTTATGGTCTGGTGGGGGTACGTAGGTATTGGGACTATATTGATCATAACGGGCCTCATACTGATGTTTCCCGAAAGTATGGGCTTTCTATTCCAGATCTTCAGCTACGCATTCGTAAGGTCTGTGCATAGGTTTATGATGTATGTGCTGGTTACCGTGGTTATAATGCATGCCTACGCTGCTTATGTATTCGGTATGCTCAGAGCGATAACGTTCGGCGATAGAGAAGAGTTGGTAAAAGCATAGTTTTAAACTAAGTTTTAGACTACTCATAGATGATCAGTATAGTTTTAGTCTGAAGGGATTTGAAGCGCGTAGTGATAATCGGTGTAGGAAACCTGCTGATGGGGGATGAGGGTGTAGGGGTTTATATAGCGAATAGGCTCCGTAACCTTCAGATGCCAGAAGGTGTGGAGGTTCACGAATGTGGTACCGGGGGTTTAAGGATACTTGAAGCTCTGGAAGGTGCTGAAAGGGCGATCATCATCGATGCGGTCAGGGTTGGAGGGGAGCCCGGCACGATCTACAGATTCCCTTTGAGTGAGGTCATGGATGAAGAAAGAGGATTTAGAATGGTATCTTCACACGACCTCGACCTGATCACTTCGATCAGAATAGGTGAGCTCGTAGGAATCTATAAACTCCCAAGAGATATATTGGTCATAGGGGTGGAGCCGGAGGTTTTAGAAGTAAGTGCAAAGTTATCACCCAAGGTCGAAAGGGCTGTGGAGAAGGTTATAGAGTTAATCTTAAAGGAGATCGAAGATACCGAAAGAGAGGTTCAGAAATGTAAACGGTAGATTGCCTTAAAACTCTCTCTTCACGAATATCCAAGATGAATTCACAATGGTTTTAGGGATCCATTAAGATTTTAGATTTTTTATTGGGTTGGTGCCACTCTGCAGAGAAAAAATAATTTTTTTCTCCAGAAATCCGACACTGAATGTCACACCAAAAATCATAGTACGCTTCACAAGATGGCGACCCTTGATGACTTTGATGAATTTTGATGACTTCTCACATAGCTAGGATTTCGTCGAAGAGCTTAAGTCTATGGATGAGATAGAAAGTAGCGATCACCAAAGGGGTGTTTGGTTTGTCCGATAGAATTACGATGGCCCATGGTGCTGGAGGCTCCGTAATGCAAAGTCTGATCAAACAGGTGATTCTTCGCCTTTTGGGTGGTAGTGGTGCCGAAGTACCCCTTGAAGCGCTCGATGATGCGGCCGTAGTCGATGGTATAGTCTTAAAGACCGATTCGCACACGGTCAAACCACTCTTCTTCCCCGGTGGTGATATCGGTAGGCTTGCGGTCTCTGGGACGATCAACGATATATGTATGCTCGGGGCTGAACCGATCGCTTTGGCATCGGGCTTTATACTCGAAGAGGGCTTCCCGTTGAGCGATTTTATAAAGATCGTCGAGAGTATGAGGGATACTTGTAGAGAGGCTGGTGTGTACATTATAACGGGTGACACGAAGGTCGTTGAGAAGGGTGCATTGGATAGGTGTGTGATAAATACATCGGGTATAGGGAGGAGGAGTGAGCTACTGGATAGGAATATAGATGTTGTAAGGCGCTATAGACCATTCAACTCACGCTGGCTCCTCGATTCGAATTTAAGGAGTGGTGATAAGATCATACTCTCTGGCGCTATAGGTGACCATGGTATAGCGGTACTCTCAAGTCGTGAGGGTTACGGTTTTGAAAGTAAGGTTTTATCCGATGTTAAACCTTTGAATAAAGTGGTTAAGAAGATCCTCGAAGTTGGTGGGTTGGTAGCGCTGAAGGATCCTACCCGTGGAGGTCTCGCTAATGCTTTGAATGAATGGTGTGAAAAGTCTAAAGTTGGTATACTTATCGAAGAGGATAAGGTACCTATCCACGATGGTGTGAGGGCTGCATGTGAGATGCTCGGAATAGATCCCTATGAAATTGGTAATGAAGGTAAGATGATAATCGGTGTAGTTAAAGAGAAGGCCGATGAGGTTTTGGCTGCTCTACGTGAAACGGAAGAGGGAAAGGAGGCTGAAATCATAGGTGAAGCTACCGATGAATTTAGCGAAGTAGTACTAAGGACGAGGGTGGGAGGGATGAGAATCATCCCTCCACCAATAGGAGATCCAGTACCTAGGATCTGTTAAAGCGCAGACTTAATCTACCGTACTTATACTCGATATTACAGGAGCCTTCTATAGAGACCATGCAGGGGCCGATCGGTCTATTCGGTGTGCAGACTTTGCCGAAGAGCGGACATTCTTGCGGATAGATGAGTCCACGTATCACTTCGCTACATCTACATCCAACCGGCTCCTTGAACTCCTTATCTCTAATAACCTTGAGCTCATCCTCGAAGGCCAATCTTGCATCATGCCCTTGAAACTCCTTTTTGATCTTCATCCCAGAATTTTTTATCACACCGAAGCCCCTCCATGCCACATCACAAGGTTCAAAGGCGCTATTCATAATACTTAGCGCTTTCTGATTCCCCTCATATCTGACCAGGCGAGTATATTCATTCTCAACCTTGGCCTCACCATTACTCAGCTGCCTCGCTATCATAAAGACGGCCATGAGGAGATCCAGTGGCTCGAACCCCGCTATGACCTGTGGTATACGATACTTAGCGGTCAACACTTCGTAAGGCTTCAGGCCGATTATCGTACTCACATGTCCGGGATCGATCAGACCATCGAGCTTTAATTCACCCATACTTAAGAGTGCATCCAAGGCTGGAGGAACATACCTGTGGCATGAAAGCACGTAAAAATTCTCTGGGGGTTCATTTATCAGCACTGATGCTGTACTGGGTGCTGTTGTCTCGAAACCTATGGCCATAAATACGACATTCTTATTCGTACTTTTAGCGACCTTTACGGCATCCTCTACGCTATAAACCACCCTCACATCACAACCCTCGCCCCTAAGATCTGCCAACGAACCACCCTCGATCGGAACCCTTACCACATCGCCGAATACGGTCAGTATACAACCTTTCTTCGCTAAGAGTTTAGCTTCTTCAAACTCCTTCGGTGGTGTAACACATACGGGACATCCGGGACCTTGCCTCATCTCAACATTGCAACGGGCGAAGAGTACATCGAGGCCATTCTTGACTATCGTATCCTGATGTGTGCCACATACGTGCATAACTCTAAGGTTCAAACCCATCTCTCTGATCCTACTTACGATCAGATCTGCAATCCTTGAATCTGTGAATTTCAAACTCAGTATCGAACCTCCTCGAGTATCTGCCTCCAGAGATCTAACGTCTTCTTCGCCTCCTCCTCGCTCATCACCTGTATGGCGAAGCCCGCATGGACCACTACATACTGCCCCACATCGACTTCAACCAATGAGATATTCACGTCCCTCACCACACCACCACCAAAATCGACCTTGGCATGTATGCCATCTTTGCTCAGGACTTTACCGGGTACGGCTAAGCACAATTTCGAACACCTCCATCATGGTGTATGACAGGCTATAAACACTTGGCCCAGCGATATGCCCCCATCTCCACATGGAACTAACGTATTCGTATAAAAGTTTAACTTCGCATCCTCGACGATCCTCCCAATGGTACTCGTTATATGCTCGTTATATGCTACACCTCCTGAAAGGGCTACGCACTTTACATCCATGGTATCAGCTACATCCACCGCGAGCTCGGCCAAACCTCTAGCGATATATTCTTGTGCCGAATATGCCAGATCTTTGACTCTATATTTGCCCAAATATTCGAATACCATCTCTACAAGAGGGGATGTCTTTATTACATTACCTTCGATCTGTGGTTTAAGCCCAAGGACATCTTTACCACCATAGGCGGCTGCCTCGAGCTTCATGGCTGGTTCGCCTTCGTAAGTCCTTTCGAAGCATATGCCGAGTATCGCCGATACGCTATCCAGAACCCTGCCACAACTCGATGTCAAAGGATTATGGTGAGTTTTGAGCATCTTAAGTATGACCTCAACCTCTCTATAACCATAAGGAAGTCTATGCGCTACCGATTTGAGCCATTCTTCGTGAATATTCGAATGTGAGAGTATCGCTGCCGCCATCCTTACTGGATACTTCGTAGCCAGATCGCCCCCGGGCATGGGATGGGTTTGGAGGTGCCCGATACGCCTAAACCCTCCGTGCCCGCAGTAGATGATTTCACCCCCCCATACCGTTCCATCGGGTCCATAACCCGCCCCATCCACAGATATCCCTATGGCTTCATCCAGACCATGCTCCGCCATGACCGATGCTATATGGGCATGGTGGTGCTGAACTCTTACGAGCTGCAACCCCTTTTCTTCAACCATCTCTTTTGCGAGCTTCGTAGTTAGATAGTTTGGATGTAGATCACAGGCTATCTTTGAGATATCCGCTTTGAGGAGTCTTGAGAGGTGCTTCACCGCATTCTTTAGAAAGAGGTAGGTATTGTAATGCTCCACATCGCCTATATGCTGTGTCAAATACGCCCTATGCTCTACATTTATACACGATGCTACATTAAGTTCAGCACCTAAACCCAATACCGAATACTTCGGTTTAAAGCCCATTTCGATGGGCTCCGGAACGTACCCTCTCGACCTTCTTAACAGAGATTGCTGCCCTCCTATGACCTTCACAACAGAGTCGTCACACCTCTGCGCTATCTCCCTATCGTGCATGAGGAAGTAATCCACATCATTTGAAAGCCTCTTAATTGCCTCTTCATTATCTATTATTATCGGCTCGCCCGATGGATTCGCACTCGTCATGACCAACGCGGGCTCCTTCGTCGAGCTCAATAGCAGAGAATGTAATCCTGTGTATGGTAGCATCGTACCTATGTTGTGAAGGCCCGGTGCTATCTCATCCGATAGGTAGTAATTATCACTCTTCTTAAGGAGCACGATCGGTCTGATCGGCGAGGTCAATAACTCTTCTTCTTTCTTCGTCACTATGGCGAAGCCCTTCACCGTTGCTAAATCTCTAGCCATTATGGCGAATGGCTTCTGTGCCCTATGCTTGCTCCTTCTGAGCCTTCTGATGGGCTCGGAGTTTGTCGTTGCAGATGCCAGATGAAAACCTCCATTGCCCTTGATCGCAACGATATAGCCTTCATCTATAAGGCGTGCAGCCTCGACGATGGGGTCTTTACATTCTAAATACTCACCATCTCTACTCACTAAATAGACTCTTGGTCCACATTTGTTACATGCCACCGTCTGGGCATGAAAGCGCCTATCGAGAGGGTTCGTATATTCAGCTCTGCACTCATCACACATAGTGAATGAGTGCATCGTCGTGTTATACCTATCGTAAGGCATATCCTTTATTATCGTGAACCTCGGTCCACAATCTGTACAGGTTATAAAGAAGTATCTATACCTTCTATTACTCGGGTTATAGAGCTCATCTAAGCATCTGTCACATATGGATACATCTGCAGGTATTATAGAGCTACCTTCACTACCGTTCTTGGAGCTTTCGAGTATGGTGAAGCCTTCGAATCGAACAGGTGTGTTCACCTTCTCAACCTGCATTCTGTATATCTTAGCTAGTGGTGGCTTCTTATGCTGAAGATCGTCTAAAAATAAACTTAAAGCTTTATCATCGCCATCGACGAATATCTCAACCGTACCGTTACCGAGATTCTTTACATAACCCTTAAGTTTTAGACTGGTGGCTATCCTATAGATGAAGGGACGAAAGCCTACACCTTGAACCACACCTTCGACTACTATGTGTAAACACGTCACACTTACCTCTATGCTTTTGGGTCACTAAAATATTTAACCATCCGACCTTATCGGATGGTTAAGATAACAGGTTCGGTGAATATGGACTGAATTCATCTCGAAGATAGTTATTGAATTTTGTCTATTTTATTCATCTCTTCCCAACAGTACCTCTTTCAAAAAAGCTTAAATGGAATTTTTTCTTAAATCTTCCTCGTGGAAGAACCTGTTTGTCTTAATATCTCGATGGAGAATAGCCTCTTTAAATCCTCTGGAAAAGGTGGATTAGGTAGTTTAATGGCATGTTTTTCTCATCAGGCTTATGAAAAAAATTATCCTCTAATTTCAGTCTCACTTCTTTATCCTTATCAATCGAGGCAGATGAAGCACGATCTCGAGATACACACTAAAAAAGTAAAAGCAATAATCATTGAGAACAAGCTTCGAGACACAGGAATAGAGATGGTAATTCACTCCAATTGGTATCCTGTAAGATTGAGAGTCTTTGAATACCCATTTGATACTGTCAATAATAGAGCTAGGGTCTTTTTCTTATATCCAGATTTAGAGGGTAATGAGGAATGGATAAGGAGATTGGAAGTTTATGGGTGGGCGGATGAGGGTCAGGTTTTATTCACAAGTTATATGCTTTCAGAGGGTGCGGTGGAGCTTATGAGAAGGATGGGTTTGAACTTCGATATTCTGCATTTACAAGAAAGTATAAATGCCCTTGCCATCAAACCAGCATTATCTTTTAATAAAGAAGTAAAGATAGTTCTTACAATTCACACATTTTTACCACATGGTCATAAACTCTTTCATGTGCATGGAATTCGAAGTCTGTATGGAGGAGTACCAGAAGAGTTCAAACCCGGAATACTAAGAGAAGAGCTTATATCCGGGATAAGA
Source organism: Nitrososphaerales archaeon (assembly GCA_025058425.1). Classification (NCBI taxonomy): domain Archaea; kingdom Thermoproteati; phylum Nitrososphaerota; class Nitrososphaeria; order Nitrososphaerales; species Nitrososphaerales archaeon. The sequence goes on along the minus strand of JANXEG010000011.1, from coordinate 14,564 downwards.
GAATACTTATCTTTAACCGAGTTAGCCTCACACTATGCTGATAGAATATACGCAGTTTCTGAAAGGCAAAGACAGAAAATGTCCGACATAATCCGACGGGATCATACTGAAAAGATTTCGTATGTTTCAAGTGCTGTACACAAGAGGTGGATAAACAAGCATTTGAAAGAACTTTTTGATAATGAGTTACCGGGTTGGAGACAAAATGTTGAGATACTTAAGAATGCTAATAAAATTGAAAATTGGAAGATAGAAGCGGCTTTAAGTAAGGCAAAAGGAGATTTGATAGAAAAATTTGAGTTCTGGAATAAAAGTGGAGAAGTTCTCTCAAACTTTTCCACAATCCCTTCAAATGCTAAAATCTTTACTTTTGCTAAAGAGATAAGTCCACACCAAAGACCATTCGAGTGGTTAGAAGTGGTTGAAGAGTATGGAAGTAGCAACTCAATTTATCTATTCTCTGGAGTTTTATACATGAAAGAGTTTTTAGATAAATTTTACGATTTAATTAAGAGAACTAACAAGAGGATTGCTTATATTTTGAATTTCGATGAAGAAAAAGCGTATTATTTAGTCTCTGGCTCTGATTTTTGGATAAACATACCAGACGATTCTATAGAGATACGAGAAAAAGATGGTGTCAGTCACGTGGGTGGTGGTGGTGTACGGGTACTAGGAGAAGATGGTAGTGTCGTTCACGTGTATTATCCTCATAGAAATATAGAAGAGAGTGGTATCAGTCATATGAAAGCTTTACTAAATGGAAGGTTGGTAATTTCAACACCTTCTGGCATAGTCTCAGAGTATATAAAAGATGGATATAACGGATTTTTAGTACATGAATGGTTAGGAGATTTACCGAAGAAGTTGATTATATGTGAGAGTTTAACTCAAGAAGAATATACTCGGTTTTCTAAGAATTGTCTCTCTTCCTCTCCTTACGTTTTGATGGAAAGGATGTTTGAAGAGTATGTAAACGAGTATAGAAAATTGGTTAAAGAGAGGGAGGAACAGTTTCACTCATTCAGGGATCCAATCCGTTATAAAATACTTAAGTTATTAGAAAGTGAATTTGAAGAATCGCCATGGTGGGGATGGCTTCCTCCGTCCGAAATTGCTAATGAACTCGGTCTTGATGAAAAGATTATTGAACCTCATTTATGGTCTTTAGAAAAACAACATTTGATCATCTCTGATCCTTACTGTGGTTATTATGTGAATAAGGATGGCAGGGTGAGTTATCCTTCAGATCAGCCATGCTATAGGATATACTACCGAATATCTGACATAGGTATGAGGCTCTTACGAGCATTCAAACTCTAATATTACTCTATTCTTCATTCTCTTACCATGCTTTTTGATTATATGTAAATTTTTTGGTATGATGCTTTATCATAATCTCTCTGAATCTTCTCTATAATCTTTTTATGATTGATAGCACTTTCATAACATCTGTATCTATCTTAGTTATACCTTCATTGATGCTGTAGTTATATTATTGAAGTTGAGATCAATACCTATAATATCTCTTCATCTTTACCTTTTAATGTATCCTTATCGAATATACATTTTATTCATGATCGATCATTCTTCTTCAAAGCCTTCTCTTACCCTCCATCCTCCATACTCTCATACAATCTTTTACTAAATTGAAGCATTTATCCATGAATGATCCATGAGTTTAATTTCTGCCCAATACAATTCAAATTTGATAGATTTGCTGCAGATGTTAATATCATACTCTTTCTCTCTACATAGGTCTCTTATTATAATTCTTCTCTCTTCTCCATCTTCTATATATTCATATTACTTATCTTATCGAATTTTGAATAAGATTCGCTGGCACATTGAATAATTCTCTATATACATAGAATTTAGCTTAAAAAGCTCTTTACTTTGTGGTCTATAGCATAATTTAATACATACTGAACCATACTTCTATATCGAGATATGGATAAGTTGAGCCTCTCTTCAAGACTTGATCTTGAAGTTTATAGCCCGCATCATCGACGAGGCTTATCGATGATAGAAATAAGTATTTGTATGACCTTCCGACAGCCATATCGTATTTTAACACCGGAGGCTCATTACAATAATACTTGCAATATTTTTTATGGTACTGCATTTAATTGAAGTCTATTGAGTAAGGCGGTGTAATTTTTCCCGATAAATTAATAAAGTCAATGACACCCTTTAAATTTTGGGCCCTGGTAGTATAGAGAATCGATATACGAAGATTCGTACAGTCCGGTCTAGTATGGGGCGCTGTCACCGCTCCGACCCGGGTTCAAATCCCGGCCAGGGCGCTAACCATCAAATTTTGGTCTAAAACTTCTACAACCATGGTTAAATCTATCAAATATTTTATTAGATCTCCTTTTGATTCATCCTTAGGATAATCTAAAAGCCGACTGGATTCAAAACTTCTTCCTCTATTTTTAGAGAGATGAAGAAGATTTAAATAGATATCAGACCAAGTATTTCAATGTGAAGATAATCGTTACCGTCGCACCAACGGGCTCGGGCCCTCAATGGCAGAAGAATCCGAATGTGCCGATAACTCCAGAAGAGATCGCTAATGAAGCTGTCAAGGCTTATGAAGCTGGAGCCTCCGTCGCTCATATACATGTGAGAGATGTGAAGACCAAGGGTCCATATCCAGATGTTAATTTATACCGTGAAGTTATAGAGAGGATTAGAGAGAGGTGTGATATGGTCATTCAACTCACAACAGGTGGGGGCGGTCCATATGGCATCTCGATGGAGCAGAGGTTATGTGCGCTTGAGTTAAACCCGGAGTCCGCTTCATTGAACGTCGCCACGATGACATTCCGTGATGGTATATTCCTCAACCCTCCATCCGATGTGGAGAGGATTGCTAGGATGATGCTCGAGAGGAATATAAAGCCGGAGCTCGAATGTTATGATATAGGCCACATCGATCTTGCATTGGAGTTGCTCGAGAAAGGTTTGCTGAAGGAGCCGTTGAGGTTTGGGTTGGTGTTGGGTGTTAAAGGAGGGATTCCAGCGACACCGGAAAATCTGATGTGGATGGTAAAGGCCTTACCTCAAAACTGTAGGTGGAATGCGATAGTGGTAGGTAGACCTCACTTCTCATTACTCACCCTCGGTATGATTTTAGGTGGTGATGTTAGGACTGGTATGGAAGATAATATTTACTTGGCCAAGGGCGTCTTGGCTAAGAGTAATGCCGAAATGGTCGCTAAAGTAGTTAGAATAGCGAAGGAGCTGGGTCTAGAGATAGCGACACCGAGTGAGGCTAGAGAGCTTTTAGGGATAAAGAGATAAAGCTGAATTTAACCTAATAACCTCAATCTGATGAAGTTGTTACTTGAGGATGCTTTACGTATCTAGATACGTAAGGAGAGTATTCACGGGCGAGGAGTAGAAAGGTTTGGCCGTTAGAAGGTTATGGAGGATGTTACATAGAATTCTAATGAAATTAGGCTATCAAAAAGGATGGTGTGCATAGATTCGATTCAAAGGCAGAAATCTACTAGTTCAACTCGGTCGCAGAGAAATTATGTATGAGCATTCGAGTGATATCGGTATCCTATATTAGAAGGTTCATTCAGCCGATATCCATTTAGAATTTAGAATTGTGGAGGGTCGGAATAAAGGATCCGTTTGAAATCTGTGTGCAAACACCTGAAAAGTCATGATTTACAAGGTAACATTAGCAAAAGTCTTAACATATTTTGATTTACCTTCTGAGCGTGAAAGTACTAGAACGAGTCGATAGTTAGATTTAACCTTATTTATAATGATCTTGAGGACGATCGATGACGAATCCGAGACTTTCCTTCGATCCTTTTTACTTCGACTCTACGTGCTACTTGCTATAGAGCTCTTCACAAATATTTAAATAAATCGCGAGTTTAATTCGTGGTATGAGTGGGCCTTTATCGAATATAAAGGTCATCGAATTCGGTACGGCGATCGCAGGCCCGATGTGTGGTATGATATTAGGTGATATGGGTGCCGATGTAATAAAGGTTGAAAGGCCGAAGGTTGGTGATGATGCGAGGCATTGGGGTACGCTGGTAAAGGGAGAGAGTCCATACTTTTTGAATTACAATCGCAATAAGAGGAGTATCGCGCTTGATATAAGGAGTGAGGAGGGTAGGGCGATAATCCTCAAACTTGCGGAGAGGAGTGATGTACTTATTGAGAACTTTAGGCCAGGGGTTATGGAGAGGCTCAAGTTATCTTATGAGGAGCTCAGCAAGGTAAACCCTAAGCTCATCTACTGCTCCGTATCCGGATTCGGGCAGACGGGGCCATACAGTAGGTTGGGAGGTTACGACTTTATAATTCAAGGTATGTGTGGTCTGATGTCTGTGACGGGAGAGCCGGACGGCCCTCCGTTAAGGGTCGGTGTACCGATTACAGATATACTCACAGCGCTCTATGCGGCGATCTCGATCCTTTTGGCATTGTACGCAAGAGAGAAGACGGGTAGAGGGCAGAGGATCGATGTATCCTTGTTAGAGTCTGGTGTAGCATCGGTAAGCCAATGGTTATCGATCTATACAGTCTCTGGCATAATTACCAAGAGGTTCGGCAACAAGTATCCGATAATGGCACCTTATGAACCTTTTCCGACGAAGGATGGTGAGATTCTGGTAGCAGCACTCAACGAAGAGCTTTGGAGCAGGCTCTGCAGAGCGATAAATAGAGAGGATCTGATGAACGATCCAAGGTTTAAGACGAATGCTGAACGTATAATACCTCAAAATAGAGAAGCATTGGCAAGTATACTGAGCGAAGTATTCAAGCAGAAGACATCCAAAGAATGGTTGGAGATACTTTGGAATGCGGAGATACCGGCGGGCCCCATAAATACCATAGATAAACTTGTAGATGATCCACATTTGAAAGAGCGTGGGGATTTTGTAGAGGTGGAGCATAAAACTCTCGGTAAGATAAAGTTGTTTGGCATTGTGCCGAAGCTATCCGAAACTAAGGGTGAAGTATCTAGACCACCTCCGTTGCTCGGCCAACACACAATTGAGATATTAAATGAGTTGGGTTACAAGAATGAGGAGATCCTTGAGTTGGCGAAGAAGGGCATAATAGGTGTGATAGGATCTCTATGAAGCTATTTGAATATGAAGCAAAGAATGTGATGAAATCTTACGGTCTACCGATACCACAGGGCTCTATAGCTAAGAGTGTCGATGAAGCGGTATCTGTAGCGGAGAAGATAGGGTTACCCGTCATGCTGAAGGCCCAAGTACTCGTAGGAGGGAGGGGGAAGGCGGGAGGGATAAAGAGTGCATCGACGTTGGATGAAGTTAGGAGCATCTCAAGTGCTCTATTTTCATTAAAGATTAAAGATGAAAGTGTGGAGAGCGTACTCGTTGAGAAGAAGTTGAATATCGTGAAGGAGTTGTTCATCGCTGTGACTATCGATAGGTCGGAAGGGCTGCCGGTGATGATCGCGAGTAGTATGGGTGGTATGGATGTTGAAGAAATGGCGAAGGAGCATCCAGAGTCTATAGTGAAGCTGCACATAGATCCCCGATTCGGTATTGTGCCATTTCAGGCGAGAAAGGTCGCACAGAAGATCGGATTGAGAGAGAAGCAATTAATTACATTCTCAGATATCGCTGTAAAGATGTATAAGATTTATGAAGAGTTGGATGCGGAGCTCGTAGAATCGAACCCCCTCGCCATTACAGATGCTGGAGAGCTTATAATCGCCGATGCGAGGCTCAATATCGTAGATGATGCACTATTTAGGCATAAGGAATTTCAAGAGTTGTCCTTAAAGAGGATGCCCGAGAGTACGGAGCTCGAGCGCCTCGCAAAATCGAAGGGAGTTAGGCTGGTAGATCTGGGTGGTGATATAGGTGTGATAGGGAATGGTGCTGGTCTGACGATGGCCACGATAGATGTACTCACATACTACGGTGCGAAGGCCGCTTGCTTCTTGGATGTAGGAGGTGGCGCATCTGCAGAAGAGTTCGCAAGGGCATTGACACCTCTTATCGAGTATCCTCGGGTGAAGGCGATCCTGATAAATATACTGGGAGGGATTACGAGGTGTGATGAAGTTGCAAGAGGTATAAAGAAGGTGTATGAAGATTTGAAGTTTACAAAACCGTTGACGGTGAGGTTGAGTGGTACGAATGAAGAAGAGGGGCAGAGGATATTAAGAGAGATCGGTATCAATACGTTCACATCCATCGATGATGCCGTTAAGAATGTGATCAGGCAGGTGAGCAGCAACAGATGACCATACTCTTAAATCGTGAAAATAGAGTAGTGGTGCAGGGGATAACGGGGAGGCAGGGTAGTTTTCACGCGAAGCTCATGCTGGAGTATGGGACAAAAGTGCTGGCTGGTGTAACACCCGGTAGAGGGGGTGGTCGTGTGGATGGTATACCAGTCTACGATACGGTCGCTGAAGCAAGGGATCTACACAACGTAGATACCTCTATAATCTTTGTACCCGCAATCGCTGCTTATGATGCTGTGATGGAGTCTATAAATGAAGGGATAAAGCTCATCGTAGTGATAACGGAGGGTATACCGCCCAATGATACGATGAAGTTTGTACGTAGTGCGAAAGAGAGGGGCTCGGTAATTATAGGTCCGAATTGCCCGGGGATCATAAGCCCAGGGGAGGCGAAGGTGGGGATAATGCCGGGGTTCGTCTACAAGAAGGGGCCGATAGGCATAGCATCGAGGAGTGGTACATTAACTTATGAGATAGCTTGGGAATTGACAAAGGCGGGGATAGGGCAGAGTACCGTGATAGGGCTCGGTGGAGACCCGATCACGGGCTTAACCTTCATCGATGTACTGAGACTCTTTGAAAAGGATGACGAAACCGAGGCGGTGGTATTGATAGGTGAGATAGGAGGGGATGCTGAAGAGAGGGCTGCCCAGATCATAGGTAAAGAGATAAAGAAGAAGGTCGTCGCGTACGTAGCGGGAAGGACTGCACCCGAGGGTAAGCGTATGGGACATGCCGGTGCGATTATATCTGCAGGTAGCGGTACCGCGATGAGCAAGGTAAAGGCATTCAGAGATGTTGGGGTAGAGGTCGCTGAGAGGCCAATGGATGTACCCGAGCTCGTAAAGAGGGTGTTAAGAAGATAACCGTTCAGCTTTTTTCGTTAGATATATGATGATATTCATGATATTATAAAGATCGAATCTGAATAATGAATCTAGATTTAGATAAGATTAAATTCCTATTGAGAGGATCGAAGTTAATCCAGAAGATACTCTACTATGAATCTGTCGATTCGACGAACGATGTCGCTAGAAGATCGGCGGGTTACGGTCTTCTTGTAATTGCTGAGAGGCAGGAGAGTGGTAGAGGGAGGAGGGGAAGGGTATGGATATCTCCCTACGGAGGCCTCTGGTTTTCAATCGTGATAAGACCACTCCATAATGAATCTCACGTACCATTGGCATTATATAATCTGATGGCTGGAATAGCCGTTGTGGAAGCTATAAGGAGGTTGGGTTTAGATGCACATTTGAAATGGCCGAATGATGTGATTGTAAATAATAAAAAGGTGTGCGGAATTTTGGGAGAGTCGATGAGAGATCGTATTATAATTGGAATCGGTATCAATGTAAATGTCGATCTTCAAGAATTCCCCATCGATTTAAGGGGCTCCGTAACGAGTCTAATGGATGAACTCGGTAGAAGGGTGGATCGGGAGGATCTACTTGTGAATATAATTAGAGGTGTTGAAGATATTTGCTTTAGATTCGATAAAGATGAGATATTAACGAAGTGGAAATACTTTGATATCACCCTGAATAGGCGTGTCAAAGTGTTTTCGAATGGTAAAGTGATAGAGGGTTTTGCGATCGATATCGCTGATGATGGCTCACTATTGGTAGTGGCGGATGGTGGTGAATTGATGAAATTTTCATCTTGTGATGTGAGTATTAGATGAAGATGAGGGCATTCGACCTCGCTTTAAGTACTCTATTCGCAACACTTACTGCGATAGGTGCACTCATATCTATACCAATCTACCCAGTCCCCATTACTTTACAGACCTTCTTCATCTATATCGCTGGCGCATTGTTAGGTGGTAAAAGGGCTGCCTTGAGCCAGCTTATATACTTGGGCATGAGAGTATCAGGCCTATCTGCACCTCTGGGAGGTATTCATGGCCCTCAAGCGATGATCGGACCGACTGGTGGATACTTAATAGGATTCATATTCGGTGCATTTGTAATGGGGAAGGTTTTAGAGAAGGGTATAGATCATAGGAAGGCCTTGATCGGTTTTACTATTGGCACTCTGATAATATACCTCTTCGGCATCATTCACTTAGCCATCTTTATAAAGTTAACATTAAATATGACGATCTATGACTCTATCATCGCTGCGATCGTGAAAGGTCTATTACCCTTCATCTTAGGCGATTCCCTTAAGGTACTCTTAGCTACATATCTTGTGACCAGAAATAGGGTATTGGAGTTGAGGAAAAGACTCATCCTCCTCGAACGATCTGCTCATTCTTAATAGCCTTAAGCACCTTTAGCACCTTTCTCTTCTTTTACCACTTTTTACCATTTTTACCACTTTTACCACGCTCGTAACGATCTATCATTTAACATCTCCCTAAATTACATGATGCCATATCTTGATCATCGAGTCAAGAGCCAGCATTACTACACTCTTACCTTCGCCCTTTGGAAAACTTTAATATTTTATCTTCTTATGAGATAAGATATGAGCGATAGTAAAATAGAGGGTCTTAAGTCGTTAAGGGAGCGATTGAAGAAGAATATTGAAGAAAGAGCCAATGTCCAACATAGTAAAGGTAAGCTCTCTGCAATCGAAAGGATAAATGCCCTGTTAGATCCTGGATCCTTCTTACCCATGCTCAACTACGTCGTTCCATACAACTCTACGATCGATCTACAGAAGTTGGAACAATTGGGCGATGGTGTAGTAGCGGGCTATGGTACGATCGATGGTAGAGGGGTTATTGTATTTGCTGAAGACTTTACCTTCATGGGAGGATCGATGGGCGTTACCCATCTCAATAAGATAAGTAGAATGATAGAGTTGGCGGTGAAGATGGGTCTGCCCATAATCGGGCTCTACGATTCTGGGGGAGCGAGAATACAGGAGGGTGTTCACAGTTTAACGGCGTTGGGAGGCGTATTCTACAATAATGTGATGGCATCTGGATATATACCCCAGATCGCAGTCATCATGGGGCCATGTGCGGGAGGTGCCTGTTACAGCCCTGCCCTAATGGACTTTATCATCATGGTGGAGAAGGTCAGTTACATGTTCATTACGGGGCCGAGGGTTGTAAAGAGTGTGACGGGTGAAGATAAGACGCCCGAAGAGTTAGGGGGACCAGCTATACATGCTACGAGGAGTGGTGTTGCGACACATGTAGCGAAGAATGATCTGGAGGCGATGCAGCTGGTACGTAGATTGGTATCGTACTTGCCAAATAATGCACTCTCAGATCCACCATTCATTCAAACCGATGACCCTGTCGATAGAATCGATCCTGAAGTGAATCGACTCGTACCCGAGGATCAAAGAAAGCCTTACGATGTGAAAGCATTGATCAATAGGGTATTCGATAGGGATACCTTCCTCGAAGTTCATAAGGATTTTGCTCCGAATGCTGTCGTAGGGTTCGCAAGGCTGGGCGGTCATAGCGTGGGTGTAGTAGCAAATCAGCCGAAGTTTTTAGGAGGGGTCCTCGATATAGACTCTTCCGATAAGATATCACGATTCATAAGGTTCTGCAACACATTCAACATCCCCCTATTCACATTCGTAGATACTCCCGGTTACATGCCAGGTACAAAGCAGGAGCATGGAGGGATCATTAGGCATGGTGCGAAGGTCATATACGCCTATAGTGAGGCTACCGTACCGAAGGTAACGGTCATTGTGAGAAAAGCGTACGGTGGTGCGTATATAGCGATGTGTAGTAGATTGTTGGGTGCCGATGTAGTATACGCTTACCCTACGGCTGAGATCGCGGTGATGGGGCCAGAGGGTGCGATAGAGATCATATACAGAAAAGAGATAGAGGCGACACCTCCGGAGGAGAGAGAGGCGTTCATCAGAAGGTTGGTCGAAGAGTACAGAGAGAGGTGGGCGAATCCGTACGAAGCTGCATCAAGAGGGCATATAGATGATGTAATATTGCCAGAGGAGACGCGAAGTATACTCTATAGGACTTTACTAAGGCTATTGAAGAAGAAATATGAGATTCATTTAAGGAAGAAGCATGGTATCATACCGGCATAAAATTTAAAATGTATGAGGATATAGGAAGATGGGGATCCATTTGGAAGAAGTTACATCACCTTTATCCGGAAAGGTGTTGAGGATAAATGTGAAGGTTGGAGATAGAGTGGATGAAAACACATCGGTTCTGGTCTTAGAGTCGATGAAGATGGAGATCGATATATATCCAAGTTCTTCCGGTGTGGTGAAAGAGATAAAGGTCAAAGAGGGAGAGGATGTAGAGTCTGGCCATGTCTTAATGCTTATCGAATAACAAAGAATATTACAAAAGATCTCATTCTTATCTTTATCTCATCTTTTCTTTTTTAGTTAGAGTGTGGGGATTATCGCTATATAGGTAGCGGATAGTATAGCTGTAGTCAATACACCCGCTATATTGGGGCCCATGGCGAATGGTAAAATTATATTCCTCTTGTTTATCCTCTGCGCCTCATACTGGGCTATCTTGGCCGTCGTAGGTACACAAGACACCCCTGCTGGCCCTAACAATGCGTTGATCTTACCCTTACTTAGATAAAAGATCAAGATACCCCCTATACTCCCGCCTATGCTGGAGAGGATCAGAGCGGTTATCCCTAGTACCAGCATTCCTATGATCTTGGGATCGAAGATCACATCTGGTGTTAAGAGTATACCAAGAGTGAAGCCTAGGAAGAGTGTGGAACCATTCAAGACTACATCATCTAAGAACCTCTTCAACCTCTCAACCTCGGCCTCCTTCAAGATATTCCCCAAGAAGAAGGATGCTATCAATGGTGAGGCTGCTGGAAAGAGGAGGCATAGCAAGCCCCCTGCGATAATATCAAAGAGTACCTTCTCCACTTTACTCACCTTCCTAATTTCTCTCGGATCCATAACTACACTCCTCATCTTCAGAGGTATGGTCATTCGATTCAGCCTCCCTTGAAATACGTAGAGTATACTTAGGTAAAGGTACGTGATGACCGTGATTGGGACGAATAGAGATGGGGCCAGCTTTAGTGAGGTGAATAGTACTAGAGGACCATCAGCTCCGCCTATGATAGCTATACTTGCAGCTTCAGGGAGGCTATAGCCAAGGGCGACTGCCAGAGGTAGAACTAGGATTGTACCGAGCTCGGCGAATATCGCCAAGAAGAAGCTCGAGAGAGGTTTTGCTATGAAGAAGTCGAGATCGGTCATCGCACCAATACCCATAAAGACCAGACATGCTATGAGCCCATTTAAAAACATGAGCTCATATATCGGTTGTAACCAGTAGAGGGTAAGCGCGGTTACGATTTCGGTCGCTGCCCGTGATGGATCGGTCATATCGGCTCCCACCAAGGGGTTTAGGTGTGGTGTACCCAAACCTCCTGAAAGCGGGGGGTAAGGGGGTAAGATGAGGAAAGCACTATTGGCGAAGACCATCCCCATCCCCATGGGTATCAGGATGAGGGGCTCCGTTACCCTCTTATAACCGCTCCATGCCAGTACCATGCCTATTATTATGAGAATTATTCGACCCAGTGTGATCGTCGGGTTGGATGTAAAGAGTGTAGAAATCCCTGGGAAGATTTGAGTAAGATCTACCATCTACTTTGCCTCCGATTTTGCAAAGATCTTCAACACTCTATTTATCAACGTTATGAGCGATACAACACCCATACTTACTACTATCAGTAGTAGGAAGGAGATTATGGCGGCGTTGATAGCAAGTGTAAGGGGGTCCAAAATGTTCACCATCTTTGGCTATCTGTCATGTGATCCTTACCTTTCTCATCACTTCAATAGAGATCGATTTACCTTTACATCTGTATATCCTTTTATTGAAATTAAGATTTAGATTTCGATCGTGATCGATGTACCCATTCACTCTATAATCATCCTTCACATAATCTTCTAAAACCTTACTCGATATGAAGAAAACCAACCTATTCATAGTTATCCACATAGTTGTAGTGGATCGGTTATTTTAACATTATTTCTGATGATGCTTTGTAATCTAAAATTCTTCTATCATTCGAAACTTTTTAGATGTTTTTATAGATTCGTTAATGTTAAATTACGAGATTTTATTCGTTAATGTTCACAGAGTTCTATTAGAGTACCCATCGTACTCTTGGGGTGAATGAATGCGATCTTCGCTTTACTTGCACCGACACGTGGCTCTTCATCTACTAACTTATAACCTTTCTCTTTCAAACTTTTCAACATATGGACAATATTATCGGTTTCTAGGGCTATGTGGTGAATCCCCTCACCTCTATTATCTATAAACCTTTTGATGGGGCTATCGTCTCCCATAGGCTCGATGAGCTCGATCTTACTATCACCTATCGGAATGATCGCCACTCTTACCTTCTGCTCTTCGATCTCCTCTATACCCTTAAGCTCCAACCCCAGTGTATCTTTATAGAGGCTTAGAGCATTACTCAAGCTCTTTACAGCTATTCCTATGTGATCGATCTTCTTTATCATATCACCAACCCCTGGGTTTATATTCACCGTATACACTTTTAAGAACCTCTGTAGTCTCCTGCAAGGTTGCATAACTATTCAATGCTTTCATCATATATGGTATGACATTTTCTCCTCTCTCGACAGCCCTCCTTAAATCCTCTAACGTCTCTCTTACTTTACTCTGATCCCTTTCACTCCTCACCCTTCTCAATCTCTCAATCTGTTTCTCTCTCAATACTGGATCCACCTTTAATAACTCCTTGATCTTTACCTCTTCGGTTATAAATTCATTAACACCGACCACGATCCTATCCTTCTTTTCTATCTCCCTTTGATACCTATAGGCGCTCTCCGCTATCTCTCTTTGGTAAAATCCCCTCTCTATGGCGATTATGGCCCCTCCCATCTCTTCGATCCTTTGCAGGTAATCCCATACACGCTTCTCAATCTCATTCGTTAAGTACTCTACATAGTACGATCCTGCCAATGGATCTACCGTATTAGCAACGTTGCTTTCGTGGGCTATTACCTGCTGAGTTCGTATCGCAAGCCTCACCGCATGCTCAGACGGTAAGGCCAACGCTTCATCGTAGGAGTTGGTATGTAAGGATTGAGTCCCTCCCAATACCGCAGCCAGCGCCTGTAATGTAACTCTTATGATGTTGACTTCTGGCTGCTGTGCCGTCAAAGTGCATCCACACGTTTGAGTATGGAACCTTAATAGCATCGATCTCGGATCACGTGCGCCGAAACGCTCCTTCATGATCTTCGCCCATACCCTCCTTGCAGCTCTAAACTTCGCGATCTCTTCAAAAAAGTCATTATGACAACCGAAGAAGAATGAAAGCCTCGGTGCAAAACTATCCACCGGTAAACCTCTATCTATAGCTGCTTTCACATAAGCCATAGCGTTGGCGAAGGTAAAGGCGAGCTCTTGGATGGCATTTGCACCGGCCTCTCTGATATGGTAACCACTAATACTTATACTATTGAACCTCTGTGCATTTTTCGAGCAGTACTCGATTATATCCACCACCAACTTCATCGACGGTTGTGGAGGATATATGTAGGTATTACGTGCTGCATACTCTTTTAAAATATCGTTCTGGACCGTGCCCTGAACCCTATCCAATTGCACACCCTGCTTTAAGCCGATTATAAAGTACATGGCTAGTATCTGTGGGGCTGTAGCGTTGATGGTAAATGATGTGCTTATATCACCTATCGGTAGACCATCGAAGAGCACCTCCATATCCTTCAACGTAGATACCGCTACACCGACCTTACCTACTTCTGGTATAGCCATGGGGTGATCAGAATCATAGCCTATCTGTGTAGGGAGGTCGAAAGCCACGCTCAATCCCGTCTGCCCATGCTCTAATAGATACTTGAATCTACGGTTCGTTTCTTCAGCAGTACCATAACCTGCATACTCTCTTAAAGTCCACAATCTACCTCTATACATCGTTGAGTATACGCCTCTTGTGAATGGATACTCTCCGGGCAAGCCCAGATCATTCATATAATCAAAATTTTCAATGTCACAGGGTGTGTAGATCAAGTTTAATGGTATTCCCGATAATGTCATAGCCTCTATCTTTTTATCCAAACCTTTCCTACTTACTTCATCCTTCCAATCTTTCACTATGGCCTTTAATCTATTCAATTCATCTTTTTTAAACATGATTTAATTTACGTTATTTATTAATTAAAGTTTTCACCAACAATTTAGCCGCAATACTGGGCGTGATCTCCCTCTTCAATACCCTTTGAATAATTCCTTCATACTCTTTATCGATACTCGCCACGATGCTATCTCTTAATCTGTTGATCACTTCTTCCAAAACCTCCTCTT
>JANXEG010000010.1 GCA_025058425.1 Nitrososphaerales archaeon | reverse complement strand
AAAGACCGAGAAAACCAACTCTCACCCTGTAAATTGTGGAGCGGAATCTCGTGAAGAGAATTGAAAGACCGAGAAAACCAACTCTCACCCTGTAAATTGTGGAGCGGAATCTCGTGAAGAGAATTGAAAGACTTGTAGTGCCGGTGAATGAGAAGCTACAACGACACCAGAATCTCGTGAAGAGAATTGAAAGAACACGTCGCTTGTCAGCGATTAAGTATACATCTCTGAAGAATCTCGTGAAGAGAATTGAAAGAGTGCTTCTTCGGATGGCAACAAGTATTTTGATACTTGAGAATCTCGTGAAGAGAATTGAAAGCCGTGCCCGAGCCAAGCCACCCGGCCAAACTCCAGCAAAAGAATCTCGTGAAGAGAATTGAAATAAGATCTCACCCCTGGTAATCCCTCTTCATGAGGAGAATCCTGTAAAGAGAATCATAGGCAGGAATTACTGCATATCGAGTGGTGAGTTTATAGTTATAAGCTATAAAGTTAATAGTAGCGATGGAGCGATGCTCGAGACCATCCTAGGGATCGATGGGTGCATCGGATGAGAAAAGATATTCTTGAAGCTATAGCGAGAGGTTTTGAGAATAAGTTAAGTTTTGAAGATGCGATGATCCTCACCAAGGTCGATGGTGAAGAACTCCCGCTCCTTTTAGCTTCCGCTTTGAGTATCAAGAGATCTTATTACGGTAGAGTCGTAACGTATTCTAGAAAGGTCTTTATCCCATTGACGAGATTATGTAGGAACCGATGCTCTTACTGTGGATTTAGGGCCGAAACCGGGCATGCCTACATGAGTATTGGTGAAGGGATGAAGATCGTCAAGGATGGTGAGAGGATCAGAGCTAAGGAGGTTCTGGTGAGCACGGGCGATAGGCCTGAAGAATTGTACGGTGAGGCGAAGAAGATGCTAAGGTCCATGGGATACAGCTCGACCGTTGAATATGTAAGAGATTTCGAAGAGAGGGTCATCAAAGAAACTAAAGTGATGATGCCACATACAAATATAGGGCTCTTGAGTAAGGGAGAGATGGCCGAGCTCAAGCCATTCAATGCGAGTATGGGGCTCATGCTCGAATCGATAAGTGATAGGCTCATGGATAGAGGGATGCCACATGAGAATTCACCGACTAAGGATCCTAGACTCAGAATCAAGATGGTAGAGGAGGCTGGCGAATTGAAGATACCATTCACGACAGGGATACTCATAGGTATTGGGGAGACGTGGGAGGAGAGAATAGCATCCCTCTTAGCTATAAGGAAGGTCCACGAGGCGCATGGTCACATACAGGAAGTCATCATCCAGAACTTCATGCCAGAATTCGGGACACCGATGGAGAAGAATACTCCGCCGAGCCTACTCGATATGTTGAAGACCATAGCTATCGCCAGATTCATACTTGGAGGTGATGTAGCAATCCAGGCACCGCCAAATCTAAATCCAAAATCGTATTCTACATACCTGTTGGCAGGGATAAACGATTGGGGTGGAATTTCTCCATTGACTCCAGACTTTGTCAATATAGCCTATCCATGGCCGAAGATAGATGAGGTTAAGAGGGTTACGGAGGGTATGGGCTTCGAACTTAGGGAGAGGCTCCCAATATATCCCAAGTACATCGCTTTAAGGTGGATACCGGATACGATTAGGGATAGGGTGGAGATGCTTACGGATGAGTCGGGCCTGGTCAGGAGGGGGGAGGATGCATATTAACTTTATTGAGAAGAGATTGAAGGAGCTCGACCCACTATTTTCACAAGCCATCGATAAGGCCCTATCTGAAAAGGATATAGATGAAGAGGAAGCCTTAAGGTTGCTAAATGCGAAGCCCAATGAAGCATTCATATTGGCGCAAGTTGCCGATCATGTAAGAGAGTTGCACGTCGGTGATGTGGTCACATTCGTCATCAATAGAAATATCAACTTCACCAATGAATGTATCGTCAGATGCCTCTTCTGCGCCTACTCTAGGCCCATCGGTAGCTTAGAAGCATATACACTGACCGTGGAAGAGATCGTATCTAAGGCTTATGAGGCTTGGAGGAGTGGGGCTACTGAGGTATGTATTCAAGGTGCCATCAACCCTAAAATCACCCCCGATTACTACTTCGATATCATCAAAGGGATCAAGGCGAAGGTCCCTGAAGTTCACATCCACGCCTTCTCCCCTCAAGAAATATACCATATAGCAACGGAGCTCGGGGTTTCTTATAGAGAGGTATTGAAGATGCTTAAAGAGGCAGGGCTCGATAGCATGCCCGGAACGGCGGCCGAGATACTCGATGATGAAGTTAGAAGGGTTATAGCACCGAAGAAGGTTTCAACGAGTCAATGGATCGAGATAGTGAAAGAGGCCCTAAGCTCCGGCATACCGATGACAGCGACTATGATGTACGGGCATATTGAAGATAATATACATAGAGTTAGGCACTTGAAGATCATAAGAGATCTACAGAAGGAGAAGGGAGGATTTACCGAGTTTGTACTCCTGCCATTTATTCATTATAGGACGAGGCTCTATAGAGAAGGGTTGAGTAAGCCAGGTACGGCATGGATCGAGGATTTGAAGGTTCATGCTACCGCAAGATTATTCCTTTCACGGTACATAGATAATATTCAAGCATCATGGGTTAAATTGGGCCCGAAGATGGCACAGATGATGCTGAATGCTGGTGCCAACGATCTTGGCGGGACGTTGATGGAAGAGAATATTTCTAGAGAGGCTGGAGCGCTTTATGGGACTCGAATGGATGTTATAGAGCTTGTAAATTTGATTAAGGGGATAGGCAGAAGGCCTGCCCAAAGGACCACCACGTATGAGATTTTGAGATTCTTTGATGATTGACTTCACATGCCATACATGAAGATCCCTGCAATCTACTTCATTTAATTTTTTAATTTTTTAATTTTAGTTCTTAACGATCTATCGATCTAAGTGGTTTAAAGGTTAAAAGGTTTAAAGGTTGAAGATTGAAGATTGGAGATGAATGTAAAATTTTGAACGTGTTTTAGTATTAATGAGATTGATAAGATCTTAAAGATGTGTGAATGGCGCCGCCGGACGGACTCGAACCGTCGACCAACTGGTTAACAGCCAGTTGAGCCCCTTATCGGAACTGCTCTACCACTTCAGGGCCCAGCCTCGCTGAGCTACGGCGGCTCATACTTAGATAATCAGCGGTGGTTTTAAAGTTTAACTGTGGAGCGAACCGAATAACCTCTAATACCAATGAAGAATGATGAATTACGAATTATGGATTATAGCAGGGACTTTTATGAATCTGCAAAGTTCACTATCGGAAAAATCACCTATACTGCCATAACCCTATAGCGCTATCGATTATGAATTTTAGAGATGGTCTTCTTCGCATACGGATAACATTCATGATCCAATTCTAAGTGAAGTTCTAATGCGACCTTTGTAACCATATACCTAGCACAGTACGGGCACTTTATGTATTGATGAAACCTCGCCATCATCGATAAAGCCGATGATCCTCTACTTCTTCAATTATGTAGAGATTATGAGACAAGATTGTAAAATATTTTTACACTCAATCGAGGTATATCTCTTTAAATCTTTGGTAAGATTCTTCGAAGTTCATAATCTTTGGGGGGCGTTTGAAACCATAATTACAGATTTCATTCGGTGCACCATAGTATCCATTCTTCCTTGCCACGTAAACTGCTCTGATGACATCCAAGAGGATATTCCCCGCATTCGGCCCATCCATCGTCCTCAAGTAGATATCGATCTTGATCGGAGTATCGAGGAAGCCTTTACCCTCGATCCAGAAGTAACTCACACGGTTGTTGCCGAGGTAATCTACATAATCTGTTGTACCCGCGACACTCTTAAACTTGTAGGGGACTTCGCTGACGATCGCTTCGGTCTTCAATGTGCGCTTGATCGCCTTGACATCCTCATCGATCGTATTTAAAGTCTCCAATCCCCCACCGACATCCAGTTGATAGCTCTTCAAGATCTTCACCCCTCTCTTATGCATAAAGGAGAGGATCCCTTTATGAAAGATCGTACCACCGAACTGGCTCATCAGATCATCACCGATCACCACGAGCCTTGACTGCTCGAACCTCTTCACCAACTCTTCATTACAGACTATAGGCGATGGTGTACAATTTATGAAGCAGCACCCCGCCCGTAGTGCAGCTTCTGCGTAGGCGTAAGAGGATTTATCCATACCCGACGAGATCAGATTCACAAAGATATCCACTCTACTCTCAGCAAGGGCCTTTGTTATATCTTCAATATCGCTACTGCTCGAAGTAACCATCTGGTTTAAGTATGTGGATAATCGATCGAGTAGAATCCCTCTTCTCACCTTTACACCGGTCTTCTTAACGTTGATGTACTTTGGTATGGTATTCGGTGGTGTGAAGATCGCTTCGGCCAAATCCAAGCCCAACTTGTTAGAATCGATATCGAAGGCCTCTACGATTTCGATATCAGAAACCCTGAATCCGCCCACTACTCGATGCCATAGACCGGGGAGTGTCTCATCACCACTGTAATACTGCAGACCTTGGCACAATGCACCCGCACAATTCCCCACACCCGCAATAGCGACCCGGATCTTTTCGGCCATAGAATCACCATCACTACTCTTCTTAATACTCTACTTTAACTTACCGATCAGAGCGATACCACCAGATATAATGAATAAGATCGATATTAAGTAGAATACCGTCGAAACCTGCTCTAAGAGTGGTGTGGTAGCGGTAGCGTAGGAGATGATGATACCTACCATCACAAATATGAATCCGAGGAGGCGAGTAAGAATATTCATCCGAGTTTCTACGACCTTTGAGTCAGACATCGCTATTCACAATACTATTCATCAGTAAGCTTATAGATATTTCTATTCTTTAAGACTCTTTTTTAAGGCTCTTTTAAAGGCTCTTGGCTTCATCCAACTTCTCAGGAAGGTACTTATCGGTGATCGTAGTCAGGCCGTATTTAGAGAAGGCCTCCAGCTCACTCTTTCTCTTGATCCTTAAAAAGGTATCGAGCTCCCTCTGCCATATATCACCTTTGTACCTCGGATCCTTCTTCAATTCGTAGATCCTCTTAATATCGGCCTCGGTGAGCCGGACGCTCGGAAGTTTGTACTTTATGATATCTGAGCCCCAGATCCCGATCCATTTGGCAGATGGTACGGTCAATTCTCTTAAATGGGCAGCGTTCGCCGAGCCCGAGATGATGACCATCGCGATATGCTCACCATATACATCACCGTCCGTTAAAATATATACAGGTAAACCCAGCTCTTGGTTCAACCTCCTTAGCATATAGCGTGTAGAACGTGGAGGTTGGCCTGCAGTATCGATAACCAACGCCTTAAACCTCTTCGGAACATTCTCCTCTACGAACCTTGTGAATAGACCTCCTTTCTCAACAGCTATCACCATCTCGGCAGATGTATCTATAAACTCTGCCGTGCTGAGGCTCGGGCCTATCAGGTAGCCATCTGGGTGTGAAGCCAGGTTGAGCCTCTTCCCTTCATAACCCGGTACTGTATACTCGATGGTGAGATCGCCGAAGATCGCCGAACGCTCTTCAGGGTATACATTGAAGTCCTCTCGTGCCCTCCCCAACACCACTTCAAGATCGGTTATCATCTCATCAGACTCATTCTGATCGGTGAAGTCTATACCATACGCCTGGGAAGAGTAAAAGACATCTCGGAGCGTAGATGTCTTCCCTTCCTCTATCAACTTATTTACGAAGGAGGCGAGCCATATAAGTTGGGTGAAAGGTCGAATATGTTTAATATTCTGTGATGATCTACGCACCATACTCTTCCCTAATACGTACTGTTTCAATTCTTCATTGTAAACGATATTCCTTACAGATCGGCTGGGGAAGGTTAATTCGGGAAAGTGACCATCATCCAAAGATCGGTAGATCGTTTCACCCAACTCTTTAAGTTGGCGCTTGACTTCATCCTTCTTCTGGCTGATCTTTACCTGCCCCTTACGATTCACTATGCGTTTCACCCTCACCGATCAACTTCCTATACCGTGGGAGCCTCTTCGCACCACTCAACTCAGTAGAGAACCTTGCGATGAGTGGCAAATACCTTTCATAGATATTCATCCTCCTCTTCACCATCTCCATCGATTCTTTCCTCGATAAGTATGAGCTCAACCTCCTCAACACCTCACGAACTCCATTCTTCAATTCTCTTTCGATTTCAGGCCGGTCTGCCAGATACTCTTTACCTACAGTTTTGTAAGGGATCTTCGTAGAGCAGACATGGGTTATTATAGCAAGAGGTGCATCGGATGGTATTCTATAACGCTTCCAATCTACCTCTTCATGAATGACCTTCCACGATACATCGTTAGCTTCATCGTAGAGGAGGGGTATACGGTTCGCAAATCTAAAGAGCTTTAAGCCCGGTGTTAAAACCTTCCCTCCGTAAGCCAGACCTATCTCCACAATAAATGGGAAGCCGGAATAGGCTGAGGGAGGCCGGGTAGTTACAGCGGCGAATTCGGGCTTTAGCTCTTTATTGATCCCTGCGGTTAAGATTTCTTCGCCTATGGGAGATAGGCACTCCGCATCTGGTTGAATAAAACCATCGTAATTATGTAAGGCCTCTACCAACGATACGAGCTCATCATCGGTTATAGACTTCGGGCTTCGATTAGGGTCGATCTGGGCATATTCGAGGAAGCTTCGGGCGATCCTCTTACCCACTCTATGAAAATTTTTATACATGAACTTGAAGATCGTATCCTGCTTAGATTGCTTTAACATTCTCTTAAGGGCTTCTACATCGATACCGTAGGGGTGTGGTAAGGTTTCTTGAGGTGGTTTTGGCATACTATAAGTAGCTCTTTGAAAGAGAGTAATGGTACCCTGTGGATCTACGAAGGTGATATTTGCGTAAGGTGCCACCATCGCCGTCTGGCGCAGATATTCATAGATCTTCGATGAAGCACGTTGATAATCACCCTCTAACGTTATTTTAACCGATGTTCCGGTCTCCCCATGTGCTGGATGTTCAGCCCTCCTCACGATCTGAGGCTCATTATCTTGGATATTGATGAAGAGTTCAAAGGTATGAACCGTCTTGCCATCTGAAGATGTAGATATCGTTACCGGTTTATTCGTAGTGATCTGCCCGTAGAGTATAGCCATCGTACCACCCATACCGAATATTCCACGTGATTGGCGAAGGAGAAACTTTGAACCGAAGAAGATCTTGCCAAAGGCGTTGGGTACATGTTTGGGATCTACACCGGGACCATTATCCTTCACCTTGATCACGTAAGGTTTAGGATCGGGTTGTGAGCTATTCTGCTCTAAGGCAGATATTCTGATGTAGATTTCGGGGAGTATTTGAAATAATTCACAGGCATCAAGGGAGTTTTCGACCAATTCTCTTACAGTAGAGTAGAGGGCTCGTGAGGGGTTTGTGAAACCAGCGAGGTCTCTATTTCGATAGAAGAATTCACTGGGGGAGATCTCCATATACACTATTCGGGATTTAGACAAAGGACCCCTCCTCCCACAATTTAAACCGATCCATCTTCGCCTTCGTTCGAAGCCTTTGCAACATATTGTATACAACTTTGTGAGGGCTCCCCGTGGCTAGCATCACTACAGCATCTGTAGCCGATTTGACCTGATCGACATCACCTATGATTGCGACCATGTGGCCGTAAACGGAGATATTGGCTTCCGTAAGCTCTTCGATGACTCTTCTAGCTTTTCCATTCAAACCGATGATCCTACCTTTTATCCTCTGTAGATTGCTTTTAGATTTGCCAGCGTAATTTTTTAGATCGATTATGTTAAGAACTGTATTTTCATCCATCAATCGGAAGGCCTTTACTGGTGAGAAGCCTCTCGCTATCGCCGTCACTATATCGACGGCTTTCAGAGGGGAGCTCTCGGCAAGGTCGCCAGTGCTCTTGATCACTACCTCCCCCGTCTTGCTATCGACCTCTAGTTTAACACCACACTTCTTCTCAATCTCCGCCTTTACTTTACCACCTTTACCTATCAACACACCTATTCGCTCCATCGGTAACTTTACAACCTTTTCAAAGCTCATTACCGACCACTCTCTTAAAGATGATATCTTCGGGCTCCACATCGATCCCTCTCTTCATAAAGAATCGGTTTATGTTGGATATATCACGCATAAGAAATTGATCGGCTGAAGGGTGGCCGATATCGACCGCCGATCCAAAATCGAAGACTATCAACTCTCTACGCCACTTAAAGATGTTGTACTCAGAAAGATCGGCATGGACAAGTTTTGCCTTTCTATACATATTCTTGATGATCGATATAACCTTTTTATAATCAGCCTTACTCACTCGAACTTCATTTAAAAGCGGGGCAGGGTTGCCATTTTCACCGATGAACTCCATAACGAGGACGTTCTTCATCACCGCAATAGGTCTGGGGACTCTAATACCAGAATTAAAAGCGGTGACGAGGTTCTTATACTCCTTTCGAGCCCAGAGCTCAACGATATTCCTCGTACCTTTCTTCACTTTATCGAACCTCGGATCTCCTAAGATGTAGGGGAGCCTTTTCTTGAATTCTGCTGTAGTAACAAGAAATATTTTAACAGCCACACTCGAGCCATCATCCCTCTCACCTCTATAGATCCTCGCTTCCTTACCAGCATCCACAACACCATGTAAGTATCTGAAGATATTCGAATTCATCAATTTATACAGGGTCATCAATGTGGATTTATCGAATACCTCTTCTAAAGCCGCCCTCTCTGATGAAAGGTCTTTCTTTAAGAATCTATCCCTCCTTTCCAGCGCACCGATCTTATGCACTAACTGCTTCATCATCTTTTTATCGATGGGCTGCTCAAAGAATTCAGACATATCTCCACCCCTCAATTCCTTTAAGTTATATTTAAGTGATGATAAGGATCATGGATTTGAAAGTATGATGAGAGTAAATCCGAAGGATCTAGGAGATTGTGAATTGAATCAGCGCATATATGAATAAGGTTAGTAAGAATAAAAAGGATAACCGTAACGATCATCATTATTTTACCAACCTTTGTTTCACCATCCCCATCACTTTCTGTGGATCATTGGTTGAAAATACGAACTCTTTGAATCTGCCCCTCTTTAATGATAGGACGATTCGAGGACTGCCTATAACATTGAATACGAGCCTCCACCTTCCTTCAACCTTCCCTATACGTATACCCCAACCCCCATACTTGATCGTTGGGGTCTTATCTAAGTAACAATCTTCGATATCTTTCCATTCAATATTATACTTCAATATTCCATAACCGACAGAGATCGATTGGGTCGTGAATCTGACGATTAGAGTGCTGAAGTTCATCACCAACCCTAAAAGTATTAGTATGATTAAGAGAAAATAGCCGAAGAATTGTTGAATTTCAACACCCTCTCTATATAGTTGATAAAATACGAAGAGAAGAAGAACTATGGGTACGGTTAATATGATTATCATCCATTTGGAAATTATCCTTTCCTCATAGATGATACTATTTCTCATCCTCTACAACTCTTAATATAAATATAATATATATAAATTCCCTCTCCTTTATTATTAAACTTACAAAATTACAAAAGTTCCATCGATTAAATTCACATCGAATTTGTAGATTTAAAGCTCTGGAGGTAAGTAACCATTGGCCTTGAGCCAGTCCACCTGTGCCAGAGTGTAACGCCAGATGATATCCCCACGTTCATCGGGCTTAAAGTCCCACGGTGCGATCAATACAACATCGTTATCTCTAACCCAGATCCTCCTCTTCAGCTTGCCTCTGATCCTCCCTATTCTATTCTTACCATCCGTACATTTGACCAAGACGTGATCGCTACCAAGGAGTTTGACGACCCTCCCCAGTAACTCCCCTTCAGCAGGTAGTACCAGTTCCTTTAACTCTTCCTCACTCAGAACCTTCCTCTTACCCAATCGAACGGCACCTTAATTCTATTTGTAAGATCAAGGATATAATCTTATCTTACCTCAGATCGATACTGGAAATTATCGGCACGTAAATTTAAAGACCATAAGAAAGCAGACCGAGCCGATCCTCTTGACCGCCCTCTCCGATGCAAGGTTAGCTTCCAAAACCTTATTTACTATACGTTCACCGACGAGGTTCGCTATATTTGATGAACGGACAAGGTCGAGCGCTTGCTGTGCATTTACCAGCTCGCCATTGAAATATTCGTATGAAATATTCATTTCGATCCCTTTACCCTTTACAGTCGTTCCAAGCAACTCCTTATCACAGATATTCACAAGGGTCACACCATCCCACCTAATGATTCTCGCCACGAAGGATCTATCCGATGCTTCCAACGTTATCACACGATCTTCGGCACAGATCTAGCACCACACGCTTCACAGACCAAAAATTGAAGCCTCTTCGACTTCTCTATATGTGTATCGGGGCTATTACATACGGGGCAGATCACAGCCTCCTTCATATATCTATTTAGAAGGGTTGAGAATGATTGGGGATCTTTGAGCCCGATGAATATGGCTCTTTCACCATCGATGGATGCTGCGGTCGCCAACTCTTTAGCTAGAAACATCAGGACCTTATTCGGATCACGCCTCATCAACCTTGGAAATTCCATAAAGTTTCGAAAGATCGTTTTACGCCCGACCCAGCTTATCTGAGGTTGAGGGAGTTCTATACGAGCCGTTTTGGATTTGGGCTTCTCCTCCCCCATCTTACTTCTCAATCTCTGTAAAAGCTTTTCGTAAGAGAGCTCCAGCATCAACTTCCTACATTGGTATGCACCATCGAACCATATATGGATTTATGTTAAATCAAAATTAATATCTTAACATTGATAGTTACATAGTTAACCGAATGTTTTGACCTTCAAATTGTAAAGATTCAGGGCATCTTGAATCTCCCTTTCAGAGAAGTACTTTCTTAAAGTTTCAAGATCGTTCTTAATGTAGAGGTTTCTAATAGTCTCGTACTCCTCACCTAAGAATACGATCCACTTCCGAGTCTTGGCAGCGTAGTAATCGGGGATGAAGGTACTCCATGGTTTGATAAATAGTGTGGCGGTCTTTAAAGACCTCGGTGACTTTTTCTTGATATATTCGTAACATACACGTAAAGTGTCGCCCCTATCCGAGACATCATCGGCCAGAAGTACAACCTTATCCTTAACAGATATAGAGAGCCTTTGGGTGATCTTCGGCTCTTTGGCAGTTTCATTTATGCCTGTGTAATATTCACAGGCGATTGTGGCGATTCTGGGTTGATCGAGGATATCTGAGAGGTACCTGCCTATAACAGCCCCTCCCCTCAATGGTACGACTATTATATCCGGATAAAACTTATCCTTTAACATCTTATCGACTATAATCTGGCATAACTTTCGAGTCATAAATGGTGTCATTCTTAGGAGTTTCATAAGAGCACCTCAACGAAATCGAATCGATTAACATCTACAAGCCCTTTATCGGTGAGCTTGAGCTCGGGAATCACGGGTAGTGAAAGGAATGATAAGGTCATAAAGGGAGATGGGAGTTTGCAACCTAACGATCTTGCCGCTTCATGGAGATCCTCCAACTTCTCCTTTACATATTCACCAGACTCATCGCTCATCAACCCCGCTATGGGGAGTTTTAATTCAGCCATAACCTTACCACCATTCACAGCGATCAAACCCCCGCCAACCCTCCTTAACTCCTTTACGGCCTCACCAATATCTTCATAATCTGCACCCACACAGACGATGTTATGTGAATCATGGGCTACAGTCGAGGCTAAGGCTCCAGACTTTAATCCAAAGCCCGAGACAAAACCTTTTCCTATATTCCCAGACATCTTATGCCTTTCGAAGACGATGAGTGGGAGAATATCGTTATCGATATCGGGTATAAGAAAGCCGTCCTTTGCATCGAGCGTAGCGACTTCACCTTTGGTAACGATTTCGTTCGCTTCGACCCTTATCACCCTTACATCCCTTCTACGCCCAGATCTTACCTTCAGATCCTCTATAGAGAAATCTCTAACCCTGATCGTAGATAGGACTTCATTCGGGATCGATGAATGTTCAAACTCATAAATGAGTTTACCATCATCGACGACCAGCGTTCCATTCACGAATACAGCTTTAACTTCAAATCTCTTTAAATCTTTTACAGCGACGATATCTGCAAAGTGATTGGGCGCGATCGCACCCAAACCTTCCAGACCAAAGTATCGAGCGGGATTTATAGTGACCATCTTGATCGATCGAATGGGATCTAAACCTAATGATACGGCCTTTCTCAATATTCTATCTAAATGCCCATCCTCGATCAACTCACTTACATGAATATCATCGGAAACGAACATGCACCTATCACCACCAGTACCCTTTGCCAGATCTATTAGGGATTCGAGATTCTTCGCAGCGGAACCTTCTCTTATCATAATATACATACCGAGTTTTAACTTCTCAGAGGCTTCTTTGATATTCACACATTCATGATCGGATTGGATACCAGCACCCACATACTTGCAAAGATCGAGGCCCCTCAGCTGAGGGGCATGTCCATCACAGACCTTATGGAGCTCCTTCGCAGCCTTAATCTTTTCAATGACCTTCGGATCGTTCTGAATAACACCTACGTAATTCATGAGCTCGCCCAAACCTACACACTTTGGGTGCTTTAATAGACTCTTCACTTCATCGACCCCGATCTGAAATGCAGACGTTTCCATAGTCGTAGCAGGTACACATGAAGGTGCGGTGAAGAAGAATCTGAATGGCGCCTTACTACTCAACATAAATTCGATACCTTTTATGCCACAGACGTTTGCGATTTCATGAGGTTCAAGTACTAAACATGTAGTCCCATGCAAAAGAGCATATTTGGCAAATTCGGTAGGTGTAAGCATGGAACTCTCGATATGAATGTGGGCATCGATGAATCCTGGAAGGAGGTAGTAATCGGAAAGGTCGAATACCTTATCGACCTTGATCGAATAATCTCCCACAGCGAATACCCTTTCATCTTTGATATATACAGTCTCCCTTCTAACCTCCCCATCAAATACGTTTACAACTTTGCCCGATATTGCAAACATCGATTTACACACATCTATTACTCACAACTACTTAGCTAAAAATAAATCGCTGTATAAAAGCTTAAGAAATGAATAAAGTTAAACTTTGATGGTATAGATGTTCTTAAATATCAAAGATTTGGAGATCTACCTCTCTAACGTATTTAAATCGAAGGTTAAGGTTGAATACTTCGGAGATCTTAAAGAAAAAGAAGAGAGGGTCAGCGATATAAAGGAGTATGGTTATGGAGTCCCATTGCTCGTTACATTCAGTATCGAAGGTGTGAGAAGGCAAGTGGTAATATCTTCGATGAGGATCGATAGGGGCTTCGGCCACGATTATCGAAGTGATAGAGTTAGCAACCTCATCTTGGCTTATGATACATGGAATAAACTCCCGAAGCATGCGAGGGTATTCGATATCGGTGGATTCAGAAAGGATGGGGGGCTTTTATCGTTGGGCGAAGTTGAAGAATTTTTTATACTCGAGGAGAAGGTCGAAGGGAGAGAATACATCTATGACCTTGAGAGGATATATAGTGAAGGGAGGTTGATGGATCTTGATAAAGAAAGGGTTAAAGCCCTATCGCTCTACCTTACAGAGATTCATAATGTAAAGAAGGATGATCCGGAGCTCTACATTAGAAAGATTCGAGATACCGTAGGCCATGGGGAGTGTATCTTTGGACTTGCCGACAGCTACCCTTACAACTTAAGTTTTCTTAGAGATGGTGAGCTCGAAGAGATCGAAAAGAAGTGTATCGAGCATAGGTGGAGATTGAAGAGGAAGGTTCATCGATTATCTCAAGTCCATGGCGATTTTCACCCTTGGAATGTAATATTTAGAGAGGGTATCGACTTTACTCTACTCGATAGGAGCAGGGGAGAGTTTGGAGAACCTGCCGATGATGTGGCGGCGATGAGTATAAATTACATCTTCTTCTCATTGCGTAAGTATGGAGAGCTAAGGGGAGAGTTTCAAGATCTTTACGATCTATTCCTTAACACGTACCTTGAAAAGACTCAAGACCTTGAATTATTAGAGGCTCTACCTCTATTCTACACATTCCGATGTTTGGTAATCGCATCACCGATCTGGTACCCAACGATTACGAATGAGGTCAGGAGGAAGATCTTTAACTTTGCCCACAATATTCTAGCTGAGAAATCGTTCGAACCGAGTAAGGTCAACTCTTATCTCGAGTGATGTATTTGGCCTTTTCGATCTGGCTCACAGGCCTACCGGGTTCGGGTAAGAGTACCATAGCAAGAGAGCTATTGAAGATCTTTAAAGAGAGAAGTGTCGATGTTCGATATTTACAACTCGATGAAATTAGAAATCTTATAACGCCCAACCCAACCTACGATGAGCGTGAAAGAGAGATCGTGTATAGAGCCTATGTGGTTATAGCGAAGTTTCTCTACGATGAAGGGCTCAATATCCTCTTAGATGCTACAGCACATAGGAGGAGGTGGAGGGAGTTCGCAAGGAGTATTATGCCAAGATTTATCGAAGTGTACATCAAGTGCCCCATCGAGGTTTGTATTCAGAGAGAGACAGAGAGGCTTCAGGATTTCGTAAGGAAGAAGATATACTTGAATGCTTTAGAGAGGTTAAAGAGTGGTAAGGAGAAGGCCGGGTTGGGCGAGGTCCCCGGTGTGGATGTTCCATACGAAGAGCCGTTGAATCCAGAGATCGTCATCGAAAGTGATAAGATTCAACCGAGCGAGGCTGCATCTATCATACTTGATAAGTTAATAGCGATGGGGTTGCTGAGTTAAGATTAAAATATTGAGTAAAGGTAAGTGATGGTGATGGTAGATGAGTGAGCTAAAGGCTGAGATAGGGATCATAGGAGGGACCGGCGTCTATGAGTTGTTAGAGCTGTTAGAGGATGTAACGGAGCATAAAATATACACACCTTACGGAGAGACATCAGACTTCGTGACTATTGGTAACTTTAAAGGGCGCAGAATCGCATTCATCCCTCGCCATGGAAGAAGACATCGTATACCTCCACATAAGATAAATTATCGTGCAAATATCTGGGCGTTAAAATCGTTGGGTGTTACAAGGATCCTTGCCCCTTCAGCGGTAGGGAGCTTAAGAGAAGGTATCGCACCAGGCCATATCGTCGTACCGGATCAATTTATCGATCGCACTACATCACGTGTATCTACATTCTATGAAGGTAGCCAAGTATGCCACATATCGATGGCCGATCCCTTCTGCCCCGAACTTCGCAACGTCGTGATCAACGTGGGTAAAGAGTTGAATTATCCGATACATGAGAGGGGCACTTACGTATGTATCGAGGGTCCAAGATTCTCAACCCGTGCTGAATCAAAACTGTTTCGTTCATGGGGTGCTGATATCATCGGTATGACCTTGATCCCCGAATGTGTTCTTGCTCGAGAGGCTGAAATCTGTTACGTCAATATCGCGACTGTAACAGATTACGATGTGTGGGCTGAGAAGCCCGTAACCCGTAAAGAAGTATTTGAAACTTTGGAGAAGAATGTGGAGAAGACTATGAAGATCCTGGCCAATACGATCCCTAGAGTACCAGAGGAAAGGAACTGCCCTTGCAAGGAAGCTTTAAAGGATGCGGTAGGTTAGTAAATGGATGAATATTTGAAGTTTGGTGTGTCTATTTGCAGAGCCGCATAGCAGACCCATCGCTTTACCTACAGGGTGAGAAGTCTTATAAGTGGGCATACAGCAATATGCCCACTTTGGTAAAGATCATCGAAAAGTTATCACATAAAAGGCCTCTAGAGAATAGATGTATAGCCACTTGCCTCCATGTAACGAAAGAGACCTCCGTCCTTATCATGGGTCTGAAGAAGCTCGGTGCTGATGTATATTCGGCAGCGGCAAATCCATTATCTACACAGGATGACATCGCAGCCTACCTTGTCTCACAGGGCGTGAATGTATTCGCATGGAGGGGTGAGAGTATAGATGAGTACTTCGATTGTATTCGCACGATCCTAAGGGCCAAACCGGATATAGTGATGGATGATGGTTCAGATGCCCACGTTATGATACATGAAGAAGGTGAATTTGCGAACCTAAATTTGATCGGTGGTACCGAAGAAACTACCACGGGTGTGATTAGATTAAGAGCCTTAGAGAAAGCCCAAAGGTTAAGGTATCCAGTTATAGCGGTGAATAACGCCTATACAAAGTTTCTCTTCGATAACAGATACGGTACTGGGCAGAGCACATTCGATGGTATATTAAGAGCTACGAGCCTTCTGATCGCTGGTAAGAAGGTCGTGGTATGTGGTTATGGATGGGTGGGCAAGGGTATAGCGATGAGGGCCAGAGGTCTGGGCGCTATCGTAATCGTGTGTGAAGTCGACCCATTGAAGGCTTTGGAGGCGAGGATGGATGGGTTCGAAGTCAAGCCCCTGATGGAGGCTGCGGAGGAAGGGGATATATTCATAACGGCTACCGGCCAGACGAGAGTGATTAGGATGGAGCATATCGAAAGGATGAAGGATGGGGCGATATTAGCGAATGCAGGGCACTTCGATGTTGAGATCGATGTGGCCAACTTAAGGAAGTTCGCTGAGAATAAGGGCGAAGTAAGAAAGTATGTGGAAGAGTATCGATTGAAGGATGGTAAAAAGGTCTATTTGATCGGTCAAGGTAGGATTGCGAACCTTGTAGCGGCGGAGGGCCACCCACCGGAAGTAATGTCACTTTCATTCTCTAATCAATTGATGTCCGTCGTATACCTCATAGATAATGAAGGGAAGTTGGAGAGAAAGGTCCATAATGTGCCGATGGAGATAGACCGTGAAGTAGCCCAGACTACTCTGGAGGTCATGGGTATAAGGATCGATCGATTGACCGATGAGCAGATCGAGTATGCCCAATCGTGGGCCGTCTAAAGTCAACTCATCTGAAGCGAATTCGAAATTAGATCGGTTGAAATTTGAAATTTAAATAATTAAGAGCGTTGTACATATTAATCAGTAATCAGTAGAGTACGTAAAGGTTTAGAGTAAGTTGGCAAAGTGGGTCGTAACATCGGCGTGGCCATATTCGTCAGATGTGCCTCACTTAGGGAATCTGATCGGCTCTGTACTATCTGCCGATGTCATAGCGAGGTTCTTGAGGATGAATGGCCACTCAGTGATCATGGTATCTGGCTCGGATGAGCATGGGACGCCTGTAGAGATAGAAGCCTTAAGGAGAAACATCCCAGTAAGAGAATTCGCAGATAGGAACCATAGATTGATCAGCGAGCTCTTTAAGAGGTGGGATATTTCATTCGATAACTACACGAGGACTGAAAGTCCCGTTCATATAAAATTTGTACAGGATCACTACAGAAGGATTTATGAGAATGGCTACATCTTTACGAAGGATGAATATATCCATTATTGCCCGAATGATAAAAAGTTCCTACCAGATAGATTTGTAGAAGGTACGTGTCCTTATTGCCACGCAATCGGAGCTAGAGGTGATCAGTGTGAGAGTTGTGGTAAGCCTTTAGAAGCGGAGCTTCTCATAAATCCATACTGTACGATATGCCATGGCCCTACAGAGATAAGAAAAACCAAGCAATGGTTCTTCGATCTACCTAAGTTAAGTGATCAGATAAAGCATTACATCCTCAATAATAAGTATCTCTCGGAGAATGTTGTGAGATTCAGCCTCAGCTGGATCGAGGAGGGTTTAAAGCCAAGATCGATTACACGTGACACTTCATGGGGCATACCGGCACCATTCGAAGGTGCTGAGGGTAAGACGATCTACGTGTGGATGGAGGCTGTACTAGGATATGTATCAGCCGTTATCGAATACTTTAAGAATCGTGGCGAGGAGGAGAGGTGGAAGGATTATTGGCTCGATCCCGATACGAAGACCGCCTTCTTCATAGGAAAGGATAATATCCCATTCCACTCCGTCATCTTCACCGGACTTTTACTGGCCTCGAAGCAGAATTACACACTACCAACGGTGATAAGCTCCACAGAATTCTTACAGTTTGAAGGGAAGAAATTTTCAAAGAGTAAAAGGATTGGAATATGGATCGATGAAGCGTTGGAGCTTTTACCCGCCGATTACTGGCGCTACACACTACTATCGATCAGGCCGGAGAGTGGTGATGTGAACTTTACATACGACCTTTTGGAGGAGAAGGTGAATAGTGAACTTAACGATAAGATCGGGAATTTTGTACAGAGGACATTATCGGCGATAAAACGCTTCATGAATGGAGAGATTCCTTATAGACCTGAAATCGGTGAGGAAGGTAAGAAAGAGATCGAAACCATCTGTGAAACACATAATAAGATCACCCAATCTTACGAATCGTTCGAAATTCAGAAGGCAGTAAAGCTCACACTTTCACAAGCTGAAGAAGGTAACAGATACTTAAATGCGACGGAGCCTTGGAGGCTCTTTCAAACCGATAGAAAGGCTGGTGAAGCTGCCCTCTACATCGCTGCAAGGATCGTGAAGGCCCTAGGTGTAGAGCTCTATCCGATCATGCCCAACACGAGTATCAAGATCTTACAATTCTTAAATTTGGAGGTTAAGGATCACATACCAAAATGGTCGGATGCAGTATCGGACTTTTCATTCCCTGTGAAGATTGTAGACTTCAAACCCCTATTCACCAAGATAAAGAAAGAGGAAATCATTAATAGGCTGAATGAAATAAGGAGTATGGGGGAAAGATCGGGAGGGAGATAGGATCGAAACGGTATCGTTTGAAGAATTCTCGAAGATCGATTTAAGGATTGGAAAGATTGTAGAGGCAGAGATGGTCCCCGGCGCGAAGAGGCTTATATTGCTCAAAATCGATCTGGGCGGAGAGATCAAACAATCGGTAGCGGGGATTGGTGAGCAGTATAAACCAGAGGATTTAAAGTCCAAACTCGTGGTAGTCGTTACGAATTTAAAGCCAAGGAGGGTCTTTGGGTTAAATTCTGAAGTGATGTTGTTAGCTGCGGTCGATGGTCAGACGATTTCTGTAATCGAGCCCGATAAACAGATCTCTGCAGGCAGCAAGGTCACATAAATTCATTTAATATTCGGCAATGTGCATGAACCTCATTCCAAACTTTTCATAGATTACATCATCTTCATTATCTTCATTATCTTCATCATCTCTAACTCAATGCTCCCTTTTTAATAAGAGAGGAACGATCTATACTCCACCTGCTTGGAAATAAAAAGAAAGAAGAAAGAAGAAAAGAAGATAGTGAAGATGTTAGATAGAAAGATAGATACATAAACTAAATCTGTAGAATTTTAAGGAGGAGTTTGTTCGAGGTTCGCGCTACCGATCTGGCTGGAAGGATAGGCAGGCTAAAGATGGCAAGAGGCTCTATAAATACCCCTGCGATACTGCCTGTAATACACCCTGTAAAACAGATCATCCCTCCATCCGAATTAAAGAAGATCGGATTTGAAGCGATCATGACCAACGCATACATAACGATGAAGCATTATGGAGAGGAGGCTGAGAAGAGAGGTATACATGCCATTGTGAACTTTGATGGTATTATCGCTACAGACTCTGGAGGTTATCAAGTGTTAGAGTATGGTGAGCTCGATACTACACCGTTAGAGATGGCGAGGTTTCAAGAGGCGATAGGCTCTGATATAGCTGTAGTACTTGATAAGCCTACTGGCCTAGATGTTTCGAAGCAGTACGCTGAAGAGACCATTAAGGCCACTATCATGGCATCGAAACAGACCCTTGAGATTAAAGAGAGGAGGGCTTTATGGGTGGGCCCTGTACAGGGTGGCAAGTATCTCTCACTCCTTAAAACTTCGGCTCGAGAGATGGCCCGTTTAAACTTCGATATATACGCCCTCGGAAGCCCTACAAAGATCATGGAGAATTATGACTTTAAATTACTTATGAAGATGATCATCACCACGAAGCAGAATCTACCCTTAAATAAACCACTGCACCTCTTCGGTGCGGGCCATCCCTTAACCATACCTTTAGCAGTCGCATTGGGTTGTGATCTCTTCGATTCAGCATCTTATATCCTATACGCTAGAGATGATCGTTATATGACGAATCGTGGTACGGTGAGACTCGAAGATTTATTCCATCTAGAGTGTTCATGTCCAGTATGCTCAACTCACACCATCAACGAATTAAAATCTTTAGATAAGGGCGAGAGGGAAGAAAAGATCGCTATACATAACCTTTACACGTTAAGAAATGAAATTTATGCCACAAGGCAGGCGATCGAGGAGGGGAGGTTGTGGGAATATTTACGTACAAAGGCACAGTGCCATCCGAGATTGTGGGAGGCTTTTGCCCTCCTCCACACTTACTATCGATACTTAGAGGATGGGACACCCTTATTCAAACAGAGGGCATTATTCTTCTTCGATTACATCGATCAGATGAGACCTGAAGTTGTAAGGTATAATGAGCGCTTACTATCCGATGTAGAGATCCCTCCAGAAAGGCAGATTCTGATCCTTATACCAGAGGTAGATTACGATGATCTAAAGCGCATATCAAATCTACATAGAAGGTTGGATGAGCGGCTTGGAAGCGATTCGAACAAGGTGCAGATCTGTCTTTTATCGTACGCCCATGGTGTCATACCTGAAGAGCTCGCAGATGTATACCCATTGATCCAGTACGAGAGTAGTCTACATGCTGATAATCGACCCGAGGTTTTAAGATCGATCGTAAATAGGTTAAAAAGATTTCTGATGAAGAGGCCCTTTCAAAAAGTAATACTGGTAAATCGCAGTAAATCGCACAGTTCTTTGATAAAGATGGTTCAACGAAGAATCAAGGTCTATGTGACGATCGATGCGTTAAATGAATCCTTCGATAGGATAGCTGAGAAAGTCATAAACCATCTTATTAATTAGATGATGTTCAGTGAAATCTTTTTAATAAATCATGAATAAAAATTAAATTATTACGTTTTATTACGTTCTTCGATTTGAAATTAAAACCCTTTATTCAACTCAAATTCCTCATGTAAAGCGCGGACCGCTTCCTCACCATCAGAATCATTTACAACGAACGATATACTCAATTCAGACGAGCCTTGCGCTATCATCTTCACATTGATCCCTTTATTAGCTACAGCCCTAAATACCCTTGCCGCCACACCTGGCGTCCCTCTCATACCCGCGCCTATAACTGCGATCGCACATACATTATCCTCCCATGCTACTTCCTTTATCAATCCCGAACCCAACAGATTCACTTCTAAACTATTCACCGCCCGGTTTAGGAATTCCTTCCGAATGACTATCGATATACTCGATTCAGAAACGCTTTGGGATATCATCATTATATTCACACCGTTTCGGGCCAGGATCT
Source organism: Nitrososphaerales archaeon (assembly GCA_025058425.1). Classification (NCBI taxonomy): domain Archaea; kingdom Thermoproteati; phylum Nitrososphaerota; class Nitrososphaeria; order Nitrososphaerales; species Nitrososphaerales archaeon. Next base: position 8,994 of record JANXEG010000010.1, on the reverse strand, counting down.
CAAAGATCCTCGCTGCAGTACCGAGTGCACCCACCATACTCGGGCCAGTAATATTTATCAGAGCTATGTTGCGCACGAGATTTACCGATTTTACCACCCTCTTCGAATCGATCCTCGCATCTTTTGTGATCAAAGTTCCTAGGTTATTCGGGTTAAAGGTGTTACGAATTCTGACGGGTATGTTAGCCTCCATCACAGGCTCCAGGGCCCTTGGATGCATACCCTTGGCACCGAAGATCGCCATCTCCATAGCTTCGGGAAATGATATTACATCTAAAGTTCTGGCCGATCTTACCAAACGGGGATCTGTAGTCATCAGACCATCCACATCCGTCCATAACCAAACTTCATCCACATTTAAGGCAGCACCTAAGATCGTGGCTGTGTAGTCAGAGCCACCACGGCCCAGAGTGGTTATTACACCATCCTGGTCAGCACCTATAAATCCCGTTACAACGGGGATGGTACCTTTCATCAGGAGTGGCTCGAGCCTCTCCTTTACCAAATGCTTCGTAGTATCCATCAATGGCCTCGCTTCACCGTAATTCGAATCTGTGACGATCCCTACATCCCTACCTGTAAAGTATTCTGCATCTATACCCATATCCCTCAATGCGCCCCAGACCAGAAGTGTAGATAATCGCTCACCAAAGGATAGAATATAATCTCGAGAACGAGGTGTAAGTTCACGTAGTTGAATGATGCTCATTAAGACCTGCCTTAGCTCTTGGAGGAGCGATACAACCTTCTCTCTTATACTCTCTTTCAGATCGGGTCTGCTGATGCATATATCGATAGCTTTTAAATGTCGGTCCTCTATCTTGTTGAAGATTTCATTTACACCCTTCTCCCTCCCCTTCTTGGCCTTTTCAGCGAGATCGATTAGGAGGTCTGTCGTATCACCCATAGCGGAGATGACCACGATTAGGCGATGCTCTTTACTATAATGAGAGATCAGATTGGCTACGTGTTTGATACGCTCACCACCATCTACCGATGTACCACCGAATTTGAATACCAACTTCATCTGGAACACCTTACTCCCTAAGAATTATCATAGATATATGCTTTGATCACAGATCATAGATTATCGATGACTATTCATCTGTGCTTAGGTTCACGAAAAGATACTTCTAGTAGAAACACCATTAATTTACCTATATATGCTTCTTATTCGATGATATTTTACCCTTAAACCTCTTCAACTTTACCTCGAAGCATACAAACCTTTCTTAGCTAAGTAGCGAGTCTTCATAATCTTCTTACGATAGCTTTACGTTGGATGATCTACCAGTCAGGGTTTAAGTGGCTAGTGGCCATACTGACTCTTCAACCCTAACTCACATCTCGCTTTTAAATCGTGATGATCTATCTCTATCTTTAACAAATTCCTTAAGATCACTCTTAAGGTCAGGTGCTATTTTTCCCTATTAGCCATACGGGCCATAACAATTCTCTTAGAACAGATAACAAATATAATAGCAGAATAAATGGCAGAAGTGGATGGTTCAAAATGATTTGAAATTAATATGCGGGCCCGCGGGGATTCGAACCCCGGACCTCTGGCTCCGGAGGCATGCGCAACGATTCAGCGCCCTATCCACACTAGGCCACGGGCCCTTATTGAATCTAAGTGACTTTTACTATTTATTCGATATAGATAGCTGGCCGGTAAGGTTGTGCTAAATGTGCCCTCCCTTTAGGATCGTATTTATTCACATCATCTTCATTAAAGACTTTAATACTCGCTCCAAACTCTTTTGCAAGAAATTCACTTTTAGACTCTAAAATCTTCGATTCATCGATGATTCCGACTTGAAGTATAATCTCCCTCCTTTCATCAGGCATCGTTACAATACTATCTATTAATTTTCGAACGAACTCCGATAGTTCCTTTGCCCTCTTCTTCATTTCTTCATCCTGGAGAAGTGTGCTCATCAAACTCTTCATCTCCACACTGCCCTTCTTCGTAACCTCTAAAGCCTTTAAGTAGGCCCTCCACTTCCACCTACTCGCTGTGTAAAAGACGATCTGCTTCGGTTTTATCTTCGTTACCTTCAATATATTCAACGTATCCTCTATCAGATTCATCACAAAACCCTCCTCTTCTTCAGCCCGAAGGTCGAGCTTAACCTCTTCGGGCCTCGGCCACTTCGCCTGGCACACGAACCCTTCTCCACCGAGGATCTCCCATACTTCTTCACATATGAATGGTGCGAATGGTGCTAGCATCCTCACCCTTATATTCAGAACTTTACGTAAAATCCAATTCATAACGTCCCTTCTCGATTGTGTGGAATCGGTCGATGCAGATCGTAAGTACCACCGTAGGTCTTGATCGATCAGGTAGATGATGGTATGCAGAGCCTCTCTAACCCTTAACTTATTCATAGCCTCGGTTACGTTTATGATATGGCGGTGGAGCCTACTTAAGAGCCACCTATCCTCAACCTTCAACTCACCTTCACTCACTTCTTTTACGGGAGATCTGGAGAGTTCGAGGGCCAATTCGTAGAGCCTCTGTAGACGCTCTCTAAAGGTTTTGACCAGTTCGAAGCTAAAATCAGCATCTGCGAGGAGTTCAGCGGTTCCGATGATCGCGAGCCTCAAAGGATCGGCACCATAATCTCTTACCGCATCACGAAGAGGGACGATATTCCCGAAGGATTTCGACATCTTCTTACCCTCCATCAACACACTACCATTCACCACGATCTGGCGGGGCCAATGATCCTTGGGAAAGATCGCTACGTGATTGAATATGAAGAATGTTAAATGGTTCGGTACCAGATCACGACCAGAGTGTCTACTATCCAATGGGTAAAAGTAGGTGAACTCTCTCCTCATATCTTCCAATAGAGATGGATCGAGGTTTATCTTGTGAATCCCTCTCGTATCTCCCAAAAATACGTAATCGAAGAATTCATCCGTCAATTTATCGGCCGAGATCTTATTCTGATTGATGTACTTAGCTATAGTATAATAGGCCATGTAGATTACGGAGTCGGAAAGGCTCTCGATCACCCAATCTCTATCCCAAGGTAGTCTAGTACCGAGGCCAGACTTCCTTGCACAGGCTTTCTTCTTCAACCAATCGATCGTATACTCAAACTCCGATCGAATTTCATCGGGTAATAAACTCATCCGATTTAAACATTCATGGGTGAGTTTCTTCCACTCAGGATCGTCGTAATTTAAAAACCATTGGTTCTCAAAGATCTTCACCACACATTCAGCTCCACACCTACACACGACCGGTTGATTCAGAATTTCATACATCGTATCGGCTTTATTCATTTTGATCATATCTAACTTAACCTTCTCTCTAGCCTCAGCCACGGTAAGGCCAGCATACTCTCCAGTATTATCCATCATCTTACCTAGATGGAATTCATGGGCGTAGAGCTCTTGAGTGGCTTTTTCGAGCTTCGGATCCTTCTGATTCTTTATACCTTCTCTCTTTATAACTTCATACGCAGGTATACCTTCAAGACCTCTCGATTGAATTATCACGATCGGCTTCAAACCTTCTAAAGATTTTGTCGAAATATTGAAGCGTGATAACAATTCACGATCGGCCTTTAAATCCTCGAGGGCTTGATAATCGTAAGGTGCATGGGCTGGTACAGACATCACAACCCCAGTACCATTCTTTGGATTTACGAATGATGCGGGTAAGATAGGAATTCTAACCCCGGTCATGGGGTTTGTGACTTCCTTACCGATCAGTTCAGCACCTTTCAACGATCTCCTCTCTTCCACTTTTCGGTTCAAGTGGCGAAGCTTCTCCGAAGCTTCTCTGCTTACGATCCATACCTCACCATCGACCAGTGCTTCGATATAATCGACATGGGGATTTATCCATATATTGGTCACTCCAAATACGGTTTCTGGTCTAAGAGTGGCCGTTGGTACGATGTAACCATCCCCGATAAACTTCAATATGGTGTATTCACCGATCTCTGGTTCCACATCACCCATAGTATCGTGCTGACCGACTGGATTATTATCGTTAGGGCACCAACCCACGGGATGGCTCCCTTGTGTGATAAACCCTTTCTCCCTCAATTTTTTAAATTGCCACTCTATGAATCGGTTGTATTGAGGGTCGATCGTAGTAAATTCCCTCCTCCAATCGATCGAATAACCCATCTCTTTCATACCTTCCTTGATCTCTTGATGAAAGTATCGAGCGATTTTGAGTGGGTCATTAAATTCTTCGATAACTTCTCTATCGACTTTATAGATGTTGAGAAAGGTATCTAACAATTCTTTATCACCAGATGCGAGCCTCTTCGCCATCGCCAGTATGGGTGTACCGGTGTAATGGAAGGCCATGGGCAAGAGAACGTTGTAGCCGAGCATCCTTCGGTAACGAGCATGTATATCTGCCAATGTGTAAGTCCTTCCATGCCCTATATGTTGTGGTGAATTAGGGTATGGATAGGCCACGGTGATGAAGTACTTGGGCTTACTCGGATCGGGGTCGGCTTCATAGACCCTTGCCTTCTCCCACCTTTCTCTCCATTTATTGCTCAAAGCATTCCAATCGATCGTCAAAAGATCACCACCAACTAACCTAACATTCCTTTAATGATAGATGGTATCGTCTTAATCGCATCCTCTACCTTATCCTTAAAGATGCCTCCACCCTGAGCGAACCTTTCATCACCACCACCAGATCCACCTATAAACTTTGCAGCCTCTTTAACTAAGAGGTTCGCTTTGATGCCTCTCTTCTGAGCCTCATTACCACAGAAGACAAGGAGTTTAACGACATCATCTGTAGGAATAAAGGAGCAGTAGATGAGCTTTGGTTCTAGATTTATAACCTTTTCACCAATCGAGATATGGGATTCTTCATCGAAGACTTCATCCGAAGTGGTATAAACCTTCAGCCCATCAACATCTACAGATTCATTTATAATCTTTTGGGCCAGATCTGGAGAGATCTTATTTATTAGGATCTTCCACCTCCTCTTTAACCCTTCATGTTGGGACTTTAACTTACCGATAGTTTCTAAAACTTTATCCTGAGAAGTGTTTAATAATTTAGAAATATTTAGAAGAAGGTTCTCTTGATTTTGTGCAAGACTTACAGCGGGTTCACCAGCTACAAACTCGATTCTTTCAATACCATCCTGAATCCGCTCACTCTTTAGGATCTTGATGAAGCCTACATCACCAGTTCTAAAACAATGAGTGCCACCACACGCTTCGATATCAAAATCTCCGATCTTCACTATCCTCACATCCCTACTAGGTACTACACCTCCTTGATATATACGAAAACCGTACCTTTGCTCCGCTACACCACGAGGCAATAGCTCGATCTCTATCGGAATATTCTTCCTTACGATCTCATTGGCCAAACTCTCGATCTTTAAGATTTCATCCCTCGATAGATGGCTATAGTGTGTGATATCCAGTTTGCTTCGATCTACATCTTTATGTGCCGAGTGTTGCCATACCCAGGAACCTAAAATCTGCCTCGCAGCACCATTGACTATATGGGTAGCTGTATGATGCCTCATTAGAATACCTCTCCTATATTCATCGACTTTACAATCGACCAACTGCCCTTCGGATAACTCACAACCATCTACTTCATGTATCACTACCGTACCATACTTCTTCACACTCAACACCTTGCAACCATTTATAAAACCAGTATCGTACTCCTGCCCACCCGCAGTTGCATAGAAGGCGGTCTGATCCAATACCACAAACCGCTTCTGAAAGACCTTTAACACCCTTGCTTGAAATTCGAATAGATTCGGGTCTTTGTAGAAGAGGAGGGTTGTGGGAGGTAAATCATCTACATCGAACTTCATCTGTTCTTCGATCGGTTTCGGTAAAAGGTGGCGCTCGGTAACCTTCGTATAGAAGTCTGGTGGAATGGTAACCTGCAACCCGCTCTCCTTCAGTAGCTCGGGCGTTATACCTTCTGAATCGTAAAGTTTGATCAAATCCTCTTCACTTAAACTCTTCTTACTCCTCATGATGTTGAATAAGACCTTCTTCATCCTCTCCTTCGCATTTCTATACCTCTTCTCCTCAACCTGCAGAATTTGAAAGACCTCATCTCGATGCTCCTCCAACTCCGGATACATCTCTTTCAAGTAAGAGATGTGCCAATCGGCGACCTCCTCCAACTTTAAATCCCATCCGAATTTATCGATCAGGCCCAATGCCCTCCTTAATATTACCCTTAAATTATATCCACCACCCACGTTGCTCGGCAGAAGCCCATCTGTGATTGCGAATACAAGGCTACGTATATGATCGGCAATAGCGTAGAGGGCTTCGAGAGGAGATACCCTCTTCTCTAACTCCGATAAGCTGATACCAAGCCTTTCCGCTACACTGAGTTTTGCAGTTTGAGTATCGGAAATATCACCTAGATTGAAATTACTTAGGATTTTAACATACTTCAAATGAAAATCTCTATCGTATTCGATACCACATCTATCGATCATCTTCTGTATAATTGGGCCGAAGACGGCATCGTAACTTGTGGGCGTTCCTTGTGTGATCCACGTGAACCTCTCCAGACCAGCACCCATATCGATAACTTTCTCCTTCATCTCACGATAATCCTGTGGCGTACCCTCAAAAGCGGTAAATACCGCATTTCCTAATTCCAAACCCCTCACAAAGTATTCAAGGCTGTAACCAAAAGCTCCATAGCCCAGCCATACATCCTCAAGAAAACTTATCTCTTCAGGCGGTATACCGAATGGGCCCTTTAAAAGTTCATAATCGAGCTCTATACAACGATCCTTCCAGTAACCCTGTTCATTACTGATGCTGTGCTGACCGACCATGCAGAATGAAGTGTAGTGTTTGCCACTCACACCAACATTAGGTATATCATTAAAGCGTAGGCACATCTGTGGTATGATGAGTGGGTTGTAGGGGAGTTCGAAGACGATCTTCCCACCCTCAACCCTTTGAAAAGCGATTATAGATGCTACTGTGAAGTACAGATCTGGCCTCCATCTACACACTACCGGATACCTCTTTACACTCGTATGGCCATTCTTAACGAAGAATTCTTCTATCTGTTTCCATGCTTCTATATAATTGAATCTCTTGTTGGTTGGAGGATCATCGATAAAGGTATAAGGTTGGCAGGGTTGATCTGGGCACGTATCTTGATCTGGATTTAGTGTCCAATAATACTTACCACATTTGGGACACTGTCTTCTTATAAAGCCCTCTTTGATGAAGAGCTCTACCTGATAGTACTTCTCTGGATCTGAGGAGAACTTCAAACGTAGCCTATCCTTTTCATTCATTCTGCTAGCCTTCTTATAGTGTGTAAATGGTGATTGAAAAGGGTTTCGTTAAACCTTTCATATCACCAAACTTCGATCATAGATCTGTCCGAACAGTGTCAGATTTTAAGAAAGAAAAAAATTATTTTTTGGCGCATGTCACCGATTTCTTAATCTAATAATTCGATATTGAGAAAGAAGATACTGTAGAATTCAATAGTGATTTTAAGTGATCGTAAAATGATCTAGGACCAACATAAGTTATATAGAAGTTTTGTATTTGGATATTTAGAGTTTGCATTGAAGATTCGTGAGTTAAGGGATGGTATGAGGAGGGTGAATGTAGAAGGCGAGATTTCAGAGATTTCAGAACCTAGGACGGTAAATCTGAAGACCGGCGGTCAGGCGAGAGTTGCTGACGCTATGCTTCAAGACGATACAGGCTCCATCAAGCTTAGCTTATGGGATGAGCAGATCGATATGGTGAGTGTAGGTTCACGTGTGAGGATTGAGAATGGCTATACAAATAGCTTTAGAGGAGAGATTCGGCTGAATATAGGCAGATATGGCAGACTTCATATTTTGAGTGAATAATGTAGTAGATAATTAGAGTAAACGGATAAAGGTACAATTGCTTCTTAACCGATTTTATTGTTAAATTTATATATGATCGAGTTTAGATGGGTCATAGGTGAAATTATGCTGAGAGTCGTCGATAGCATTCTCGAATTGATCGGTAATACACCGATGTTGAGGCTCAATAGATTGATGAAGGCTGAAGGTATTCAAGCCAATATACTGTTGAAGTTGGAGTATTTGAATCCGAGCGGTAGCTATAAGGATAGATTCATTCGAATGGTTGAGAGTGCTGAAAGGGAGGGGAAATTAAAGCCCGGATATACGATAGTCGAATCGAGCTCGGGTAATACCGCTATAGCTTTAGCGATGATCGGTGCCGTTAAAGGGTATAAAGTAAAGATCTTTTATCCGCAAGATGTCTGGCAGATGGAGAAGAAGAAGATCCTTGAGCGTTTTGGTGCAGAGATCGAGATGGTACCTTTGGAGGAGACCGATCTGGCACGAAAGTATGGAGTTCATGGAGCGAGGGTTGAGATCCCTGGTAGGATCAAATGTAAGGAGTTGGAGGAGAGCCGCTCAGATGTGTGGTGGGCCCGCCAATTCAGTAACCCCGAAAATGTAGCGGCGCATAGAGAGTTGGGGAGAGAGATTCTGAAGCAGACAGATGGTAAAGTGGATGTATTTATAGCATCTATAGGAACGGGTGGTAATTTCCTAGGTGTTTCTCAAGTATTAAAGAGTGAAATCCCCAATGTGAAGTGTATAGCTGTGGAGCCCTCTCAACGGCCCGGACGGATCGATCCTCTATCTAAAGAGGCGAAGTATATACCAGGAGTTACGGGAGGTATCATCGAGGAGATCAGAAAGAGCGGACTTGTCGATGAGATCGTTTATGTAAGTAATGAGGATGCAAGAGATACAGCTTACAAACTTTCTAGGATAGAGGGTGTATTCTGCGGGATGTCGACGGGGGCCAATGTATACGTAGCTCTTAAAGAGGCGAGAAGGCTTAAGGCGGGACAGAATATCGTTACATGTGCCGTCGATAGAGGGGATAGATACTTAACCGATGAACGCTTCATAACTTAATTGATTAGCTCAATGGCTATGAGCATTTAGAATGATTCAGTAACTG
>JANXEG010000009.1 GCA_025058425.1 Nitrososphaerales archaeon | reverse complement strand
ATGAGACAATGTACTTTAAATAAGCTCTTCTTGATAATTTACTTCCTTCTGACATCATTATATACTTATTGAACACTTACTTAAAAGCTTAAAGATTTGCAGAATTTATAACCATGATGTTAAGTTTTAGTAGAAATGGTCGACAAAATAGTAATTTAAAGCATTTATAATGATATTTCTTCAAATATTCCGAACCTGGAATTAAGATGCCCTCTATGGATCGATTTAACATAAGCTAAAGGAGTATAAAGGTTCGAGTATTCGAATCCAGCATCGTTTAATCGTAAAAATAACAGATATAAAAGAGGTCGAGTAGAATATTTGTTAATTCCAAACGGGCTTTTCTTAGAAGATTAGAAGACGGGTCTGTATTCAAGCAATTATATGAATCATACAGTCTAGGCACAAGATTTAAAGATAAGTGTATCGTAATGGTTTGGCCATTCTGGTTTGAACCATTACTTAAGACATCTTTTGTAAATCTTCTCTCTTTCTCTATCGGTAGAGTAAAAAATTTTTGATATCAAAAGTCCAAAGGCTTTTATGGTAAGGGATTAGCGATCCTTGATACCTTATAATGGCAAGTTTAATAAACTTGTAAGAGCAAGATATTAGTTTGGATGGTATCTGCTAAAACCTTAATCAAAGATTCCATCTTAAAGGCCATATCTGAATTCAATAAGTATAGAAGTCCAGAGGCCACGGCAAGGCTGGTCAAGATGGGCAGAAAGGAGCTCATTCTGGAGTTCGAAGGTCCATTCTGCATAAGTTGTGGAGTCTACGATTACTTCGAAGACTTCATTCACGAGTTGAAGAAATTTAGCGATATCGGTATAAAGATTTCAGATTTTAAGGAACTCAAACCCTACACCATCAGAGTTAGATATTTATTAGAAAGTCCAGCGAGCAGTAATTCGATCGATGTAGCACCACCATAACAAAACAACCTTTAAGAAAGAAAGTTAAGGAAGTCAAAAAGGTAAGTCGTTGAAAATACTCTTTTACCATAATTCCTCTTTAACAGCATAGAAATCATTTAGCCATTTGGCATTAATGAAACTGACGAAAATAGCAGCATGTAAATGTGCTTTCGTTTTATATATGGTAGCATCGAATATACTTCATCTGTTTAGAAACCACAAATGATGCAAAAGTTTACTACTGAGTAGCTCTAAAGATATGATATGCGTAAAATCGTTATAACTGCCCCTATAAGAGAAGAAGGAATAAGATTATTGGAGAAGGAGGCTAAGTTAAAGATCTTTCCACGACCTCCAACGGAGGATGAGTTGATGAAGGAAATGAGCGATGTAGATGCATTGCTCGTCACAACGAATGTAGAAAGGATTACGAAGAGGTTGATCGATGCTGCACAGAGACTTAAGATCATCGCAAGGCATGGTGTCGGTTATGAGAATGTTGATGTAGATGCAGCTACACAGAAAGGCGTATGGGTTACAGTAACCCCCGTATTGAGTGAGACCGTAGCAGATCATGTATTCGCTCTAATCTTATGCCTCTCACGAAATATATGCAAAGCCAACGATTATATAAAGAGTAAAAAGTGGTTGGTAAGGGATCCCTTGATCTTCATGGGCAGTGATGTTTCGAATAAGACTATAGGAATAATCGGTTTAGGGAGGATAGGGAGTTGTGTAGCTGAAAGGGCCAAGGGATTCAATATGAATATTTTGTACAATGATATAGTAAGGAAGGTGGAGCTTGAGGAGAAGTTGAATCTAAGATTCACAACCTTAGAAGGCTTACTCTCCGAATCTGATTACGTCGTTGTATCTTTACCATTGACTCAAGAGACGATCGGTTTTATCGGTGAGAGGGAGCTCAAGTTGATGAAGAGGACGGCATTTCTTATAAATATTGCAAGGGGGGCGATCGTCGATCACAATGCATTGGTCAGGGCATTGAAGGAGGGTTGGATCGCAGGTGCGGGTATCGATGTATTTTATAAGGAGCCATTGCCTACCGATGATCCTATTTTAGAGCTGGATAATGTGATCTTAACCCCTCATATAGCATCGAATACGATAGAGTGTAGGAAGAGAATGTCCATCACGGCGGCTGAAGAGATCTTAAGGGTCTTTCATGGCGAAGAGCCCAAGTATCCTGTGAATAAGATCCATTAGCCCAACCATTTACACCCTTCGCTTTTTAGGAAGGGTATTGCTAATTAAAGGTAAAAGATAAAATAAGTGCTAGTAGATAATGTAACCAATGGCCATATACGTACATGTGGACGAGTTAAGAAGGTTTACAGAGGAAGTATTTCAAAAGGTCGGCGTCTCGGAAGAAGGGGCGAAGATCATCGCAGACCACTTCGCCTTCACCAATCTAAGAGGTATAGATTCGCACGGTATAATGAGAACACCTTACTACATAAAAGGGTTCGAAGATGGTCTGATCAACCCGAGGCCGGAGATTCGCACAATTCGTGAAGGTAAGAATCACATACTTCTAGATGGCGATAGGAGTTTAGGACATATACCAGCTATGAAAGTTACAGAGATCGCCATAAAGAAGGCTGAGGAGAGCGGTATAAGTATTGGGGGTGTAGTGAATTTAAGGCACGTAGGTGCATTATCACATTACGTTTCAAAGGTTGTGGAGAGGGGGTTTATAGGTATATCGTTGGCAAATGGCTCGCCCAGAATGGCATTGATCGGATTTAAAAGGGCGGTTGTAGGAACGAACCCGATATCGATCGGGTTCCCGAGGGAGAGGGGGCCACCGATCATCCTAGATATGGCGACGAGTGTCGCCGCCATGGGCAAGATCGTGTTGGCAGCGAAGAAGGGAGAGAAGGTCCCAGATGGATGGGGGATAGATAAGGATGGTAGAGCTACGAACGATCCAAAAGAAATTATTGAGGGTTCTGTACTGCCTTTAGGAGGTTATAAAGGGTTTGGGCTCGCGGTAGCGATAGATATCTTATGCAGTGTAGTGTTGGGTGGTGAATATGGATTAAGGATGGAAAGAACACTATTCTCACAAGGAGGGTTTGTAATATTGGTGATCGATATAAATAATTTCAGACCTTATAGAGATTATCTGAAGGAGATCGAAGAATACATAGATGCTTTAAAATCTACACCCACTATGGATAATGTTGAAGTCATTTTAGCGGGCGAGTTAGAGTATAGAACTTTGCAAGAAAGGATTCGTAAGGGTATACCGATAGATGATGAAACATTCAACGAGCTATCAAAGTTATCAAAGAGAATGAATATAACACCCCTTAAAATACTGGTTTGAGCTCACGATCTAGAGAGTTCTTGATCCAAGAGTTGTAGGAAATCATTTAACTTCTCCAAAGGTATCTGAGCACCACTGGCCCTAGGATGGCCACCACCAAAGCCACCGAGCTTATTGGCGATCCTCGATGCGATCATCCCCAAATGGTGTCGACATTCACTACTCCCCCTCAAAGAGACCTCAAAGACACCTCTATCTTTAAAAACCCTGTATACCACACCGATAGGCACATCAAACACACCGATGAGGAAGTGGGCGATATTGCCTGTAATCGATTCCTTAACCTCCATATAAGCAAAATTCTTCATCCTCTTACCATTCATTTCGATCTTTACGATCAATTCTGCTATATATTCAGCCTGCTCAATAGCCCGATCGATCAAACTGGGAATTTGGTGTGGATATCTGAATTCAGATAGATGATCTACAAGCTTTAAGAGAAATTCATCATCACTTCTGGCCAATGCGTAAGAAAGCAAGGTTGCTTCGAGTAGAATAAATTGCCTATCGTAACCTTGAATGATTTTACGGGCGATGGGTTGAAGATCCATGTAATCTGTGATTGCACCGTAAGCTGCCAATAACTCAGCCTTCTTCGGTAAAACTTTACAAAACTTCTGATAGGTCAATACACTTGTGGATTCATCCTCTGAGTGAGTAACATCGATACCCGCTTCACGAATCTTCTTCAGTATAGAAGGATCTAAAGTATGGTGATCTATGTAATGTATAGAATTCATCGGTCTATTCTTCGCATACTGCAAAATCTTATCTGCAACATCTAAATTTAAACCCATATCACATAAGTACAATTCGTCAAATTCCCCAACGGAGCTCAACCTATCCTTTAAATCATCGTAGTCTGAGAGGATTACCTTGCACCCTATCGCTGCTTTGATCAGGGCGGCTGAAGACAGACCGTCTACATCCTTACGATGGGAGATGCATATTCTATTTACCAACTTATCGACCTTACTATAATATACTCTACACCAAACTTATTAACATAGTCAAAGCAGCCAATACCCTACTCTAACGGTTTAGCTAATAAATACTTGTGGTTTGAATAAGATCTAACAGGATTTAGATTTCGATTCTGATGAGTCGATGGGCTTCATCATTCTTATTGAGATGGGATACTGCCTCGGCTACACTTAATGTTTCAAAACCACAAGTACACCTATACTTCCATCCACCTATGTTCCTCTTACTCATTTGAACCACCTCTTGATGGCAAGAAGACTCTAATAACCATCTTATAAATCTTTCTTATTCTTCTTGATCTTATTCTATATGATCGTATCGCTGAACGTTGGAATGATAAGTCTTATTAAAAAGGGGGCAAAACTATCTTAAAAATGGCTCATGCCAATGCTGAGGAGATAAAGTTAATGCCGAAATATATCAGTAACAACCCTAAAGATCCGATTACTATACGATAACCCCTCGATCCCAATATGCTGAAGCCTTTACGTGATAGTGAAGCGATGAAGGTCAACCAAGCATAATCCATCCACACATGCGCCACATACATGATTACTACACCCCACAACGCTGCTAGGATCAGCGCATTGATGATCAAAGTCGTCCCTATGGTAAGCCACCACATAATGAAGAAGGGATTCAATCCTGTGAGAATTACACCCAAAATTAATGAATTATGAAGCCAACCCTTCCCGATACTTTGAATGTGGATCGGATTCGATTTAAACATACTATTTACCTGCAATACTCCTAAAATTATGAGAGTAATTCCACCTACTAAACTTATAATCGATTTTAATTGAGTATGATCGCCGATGTTGATCAATCCAAGGGCCAATAGAAACACAAGCGGGAGTTCGACGATCGTGTGGCCTACAGCAACAAGGACTCCCGCCCTTGCACCTTCTTTAGAACTTTGAATCAGTGTCCCTACAAATAGGGGGCCGGGAGTAAGGGCGCCAGATGCCGTTATTACAATGACTGTAGCGAGAAAGCTCAGCAAGTTACTACAATCGTTTTTGCATAATATAGTATATTACACTTTCGCTATGTAAATGTGAAATTTCTTATCGATTAATCCGATTAAAAATGATTTTAAACTCAAATTCTTTGATCTTTTTCTAACCGATTATTAAAAATTTTTATAATGAAGAGGCAATTATCAGCGAATTCTGAAATCTTAAAAGGTATAAGAGTAAAGATTATTTAATTAGTTAGCGGATGGTATAGTGAGGATAAAGCCACTTTGAAGGATGGAGAGCGAGACTGGAGGGAGAAAGTAACCGAGAATCTTGATTACTATATCGATACGGATGAAGGTCGAAAAGAATTTTCTGAGATGTCAAGAAAGGAAAGGGAGCTCTTAGAAGAATATATTCGGAAGAGTAGGAGGAGGATTAAGGATATAGTGTGGTTATCAAGATTCTGCTTACTCTGTGTACAATTTGTGAAGCGCGGAGATGGTTATACTAGATGTGCTAAGTTGAATGCGAGGATTGTAAAGCCCTTTTATGGCAAGCCCGTTTGGGGTACAAGTGTTACATCAAGCGGTGAAAAAGAGTTATTCATAGTTGGATTCGATTGGAAGGTTAAATCGATCGATGTGCCAGAATCATTGGTAGAAGTAGCGATAAGCACTATAAATAATGGATATCCTTACGCCTGTTTCGAGCCCAGGCTCATCAAAGGTTCGATCGAATAAGGTTATCCTTAAATCCATCTTTAATAGATAAGATATGATGAGGCCGTCGTGGTGTAGCTCGGTAGCATAAGAGGCTGTGGACCTCTTGGCCGTGGGTTCGAGAAGACCTCGAAAATCCCACCGACGGCCTCCATTTCATAAATTCTATAACTCCATGATCACGAGTTTATCACAAAGATATAATTCAACAAATCGTTCATTAAAGTTCGATAGATTGTGAAGATCAATACCATTCTATAACCTATTCACGATTTCTGCGAATTCTTCATGTTGTTGACGATGATCTCTAAACTATCAGCGATCTTCGCTATTCGCTCTTTCAAATCTCTATCTAGAACCAAGTGTCTCCTCGGATAGGGAATCTCGATACCATTTGCATCGAATTCCTTTTTGATCTGGTATAAAAGCTCTCGAGCCATGTTGAAGGCGGTAGGTTGATCCTTTGCCCTTGAGATAAGTCTTAAATTTATCCCCGAATCTGCAAAGCCCATAACCACCACTCTTGGTATATTGCCCAGGGGTAGGCAATCAGGATGTTTCTTAGCGATATCTAACATGATCTGCATCGCTTTATCTAAATCAGATTCGTAACCTACTTGTACGTCGATGGGCACGAGCATCGTGGGATCGCCCATCGTATAATTTATGATGACTTCCGATTGGAAGATGGAGTTTGGAACTATAAGACGCCTATTATCCCATGTACGGAGTACCGTGAACATGAGCCTGATATCCTCTGCAAAGCAGAATTCATTCCTAAACATAATAGCTTCACCGATTTTAAACGGCTGTGAGATAGAGATCAACGCTCCAGATATTATATTGGATAGGCTCGATTGTGCCGCAAGGCCTATAACGATCGATGCGAAACCGGCAGCCATGAGTAATGATAAGATGACACCTCCAGTCGCAGGGAATGCAGTTAAGATGATAGCCAAAAGCCCTACAGCAGTTACGATGGCCAGTATGAGCTTTCTTAAGAAGGTGTATAGAGTAATCAATCGTGGCTCCTTCACTATTAAGCCATGTGTGAACCTTACCAAGGCCATATTCAATGCGTAGATTATCAAGAATAGTACGGTGAGGCCTGCGAAGAAGAATATCAATGAAAAGGCAAATTCTAAACCAACCATTGGAATCAGTGGAGAGGAAAAGAGTATGTATAATGCTGTAAGGATTGTAACGGTGTATATGAAATAGATGATCGTCCTATGTAAAAGTTTTGTGAACTTCTCGATCTCGGGCCTTTCCTTTATTATCTTTTCGGTTCGAGACTTAAGGAGGTTGCTTATAATCACAGCTATTAACCTACCGAGCAAGGCTACGACCGATAGCTTGACGATGACCGTCAGATACTCGACATTTATCCAATGAGAGAAGAATGTCGGAAACTTTAAGGTCCAGTAACTTATCGCTGCAGTTAAACCTATTAAGATGATGAATAGTAGTAGCACATTCTTTACGTTAGAATGAATACGCTCCCCTAACTCTTTATCTTTAAAGATTCTATTCATGAGCCTTTTTATCATAAAGTTCGAGCCGATCGCTAGTAAGATTGAGATTGTGATAATGATGAAACCTACAATTAAATCGATGACCATCGTACCTTTACCTTATTATTTAATTTTGGATTCGCTAATTAAGTTTAGCTTTGAAGCCATCAGCCACGTATCAACTTTTCATCGCATAGCATTGTAAATCGTTTGTTCTAAATTTTGTTCTAAATTATGAATTGGTGTTCTGAACTGTAGAATTATTTACCATGAACTCTTAATTAACGATCGATGGTTATGAAGGGCTCTTTAAGCTCTTTAGGCTCTTCAGAAGGTAGATGGCTATACATGATAGTGGGATTATTATCGATACTATCGATCTCAGCAATCATTATGAATATTGCAACATATTCAGCGATCCTTGCTCTACCACAATCGAGATCGATTGGTAATAATAATGATGGTGAGCGCACCATATCCACTTCAGGCATAGGGATAGTTAGTATCAGACCTGATACTGTTAGTATCAGCATAGGTGTAGATACTCAAGCGTCAACAGCTCAAGAAGCCTTAAGGATGAATAGTGAAATTATGAATAGAGTGATCATCAATCTGAGACAGTTAGGCGTAGAGGATAGAGAGATCAAGACTACACAGCTAAGTCTTCAACCTCAATACATATATCCTCAGAATAAAGAGCCGATACTGATCGGTTACAAGGTATCCAACACCATTACGATCACTACACAACTATTGGAGAGGGCTGGGTTGATCATCGATCGGGCGATAACTTCTGGTGCAAATAGATTGGGCAATATCTACTTTACGATTTCAGATGATAAACAGAGGGAGTTAAAGAATGAAGCGATAAGAATGGCGATCGAGGATGCAAAACGTAAAGCCGAGATCATAGCTAATGCATCGAATGTGAAGATCATCGGCGTGAAGAGCATCATCATTTCAGATACAACCTATCATCCAATAATGACTAAAGATTTTCAAGTAGCAACATCTATACCAACGATCCTTCCGGGCGAGTCTCAAATCACCGTGAATGTTCAAGTAGTATACCTCATCGGTTGAGTTAATAGTTGATAAATGATCAGAATTGAACGGTTGTAGAGCCTTAGTTAACCAAAGGCATACTTCACTACCGATCGCTATCAAGTTACGATGAAGTTTCGCTGGAGATTAGTATCGATCTTCTATTGAGGGTTAGTAATAATAATCTTCTTATGTGTTATTTGAGGGTCACTTGTTCAGCAGTCATATTCAGTACGATCTCAGCGATATCACTCGCATACTCCGCCGTCCTTTTGATACCTTCCACGATGAGGCGCACCATCTGCAACAATTCCACAAATCCGCTCTTTTCCATCATCGTCAGAAACTCTCTCTCCATATCGACTATCGATTGAGCAGCCTCGACCACTCTATCTGCGATCTCATAATCGTGTTTGAATAGAGCAAGGAGTGATTCTTCGAAGACCTTTAAAGCATAACCGCTCAGACGCTCGATCTTATCGAGCACCAATTCATTCAAAGGTTGTTTGATCATCAACACAGCTTCAGCGATCTTACATGCATGATCGGCGATCCTCTCAATACTCTTGACGATAAGTCTATAGCCTAAACAATCACGTGGTGTCTTCAATCCGATCTCTTTAAGGATTCGATCGTTCTGAACCGCCATCTTTAGGTGGCGTATTATGTAGAGGCCGAATCTATCGACCTCATCATCCGTCTCTATTACACCCTTAGCCGTATCTACGTCGAACCTTTTAAGGGCGAGTATGGCATCTTTATGCATAGAGGTTGCGATCAAAGCCATCCTCCGCAGTGCATTCTCTATACTCAACTCAGGGAAGCCTAGCAGAACTTGTATAGTAATCCCCTCCGTGGAATCGGCTATAACTTCAGCCCCAACCAGATGTTTATGCACAGTCTCTTTAACGATATTCCTTTGAATAGATGTCATCGTACCCTCTCTTTCTCTCACATGAATCGTCTTGTACCCCAACAGATACATGGAGATGATCTTCCTAACGATCGAGCCCATAGTATCTTTACGTGAGATCGCGATCGTGACTTCACTTTTATCTTCATTGGATGAAGACCATTCGGGCACAATTACGAGTGATGCATCACTCTTTCTACTGATTCTCACACGATCTCCAGGCCGAAGGTTATTCTCTCGAACCCACTCCTTTGGGAGTGCGATCATGTACGATGATTTGCCCGAGAATTGAATCTTCCTGACTTCATCATAACTGTAAGACTTCTTATCGACCATATTCCTACAATATAGTTAATGTAGGGCAATATATTTCCCTTGCGCTTTCTATATATAGATCGTTAATAAAACTCCCTGATGGTGATAATATATATGGAAAAAAGGAGTGGTGCAAGGGAAGGTGTGAGTAGAACGGTCCTTCTTGCAAGCATCGTCACTGTAGTCGTGGTGCTAATCGCCAGCGCATTATACCTTAGCTTACCACAGCAACGACCCGCTACGACTGTAACCCAGAAGTTGTCAGGGAGTATCGTGATAGATGGTTCGAGTACTGTTTACCCAATCTCAGAGGCTGTAGCTGAGGCGTTTAGTAAAATACACCCGGATGTGAAGATTACAGTCGGTATCTCTGGGACTGGAGGGGGATTTAAGAGGTTCGTCATAGGAGAGACCGATATAAACGATGCTTCAAGGTTCATCACCGAAAGTGAAAAAGAAAGTGCGCGCCGGAATAATATCAAATGGATCGAAATACCGATAGCGCTCGAGGGTTTGGCCATAGCGGTTCACCCATCGAACAACTGGGTCGATTGTATTTCTCTCGAAGAGTTAAGGATGATATGGAGGCCCAATTCTACGGTGAAGAAGTGGAGTGATGTAAATCCACAATGGCCGAATGCAGATATCAAATTATTTGGGCCTGGACCTGACTCTGGCACCTTCGATTACTTTACGGAGAGGGTTGTAGGAAAGGCAAGGGCTTCGAGGACAGATTATATCCCAAGCGAGGATGATCACGTATTGATCATGGGCGTCTCATCCGAAAGGTACTCACTAGGTTACATACCTTATGCTTACGTGGTAGCGGCTGAAGGCAAGGTGAAGGTGTTAGCAGTCAGTGAGAAGAAAGGTGGCACGTGTGTTCGCCCCAACGATGAAACCGTCATATCCGGCAAATACCCATTATCAAGACCATTGTTCATCTACGTCAATGAAGATAAGATGCTTCAGAAGCCGGAGCTCAAGGCCTTCGTCGAATTCTACATCGAGAATGCTGAAAAGATCGTTCGTAAAGTCGGATACACACCATTGCCCAAAGAGTATTATACAACGATCCTGAAGTTATTTAGGGAGGGTAAATACACTGGTTACTTCGAAGTGTACAAGTCTTTGACCAAGTAGAATCATCGTAAGATCGTAAAAAGGTGAAGGTTTGAACAGTGCAAGTATAATAAGCATCAAGAGGGGAAGGCGTAGAGGTGTAATTAGTGAAAAGATTATCGAAAACCTTTTTTTATCGGCATCGGTAATAACCGTATTAGCAGTCCTCGTCATCATATTCACTCTCGTCTCAGAATCCCTTTCTTTCTTTTTACAAATCTCTCCCCGTGAATTTTTTCTAGGTACTCAATGGACAGCTTTCTTTGAGGATAGATCCTTCGGTGTTTTACCCTTACTAAGTGGTACGATCCTAACTTCTACGATAGCCTTACTCTTCGCTGTACCTACGGGAGTGGGTTCAGCGATCTTCTTAAGTGAATATTCATCAGAAAGGGTTAGACGAATCGTAAAACCTACGTTGGAGGTATTGGCGGGCATTCCCACCGTAGTTTATGGTTACTTCGCCCTCTACTTTATCACCCCAAACCTTCGCACCTTTATACCGGATATTAGTATCTTTAATGCGCTTTCAGCCGGACTCGCCGTAGGTGTGATGATACTACCGACGGTAGCTTCGTTGAGTGAAGATGCGATCTATGCGGTTCCGCAGAATCTAAAGGAGGTAGCTTATGCCCTCGGTGGTAGAAAGGTTGATGCTATAGTTAGAGTTATAATCCCTTACGCCCTTCCAGCCATCTTGAGTGCGATCATCATCGCGATGGCGAGAGTCATTGGCGAGACGATGATCGTAACGATAGCTGCAGGTCTGAAACCTAGTTTGACCCTTAATCCGTTTGAGAGTGTCATGACGATGACTGCCGCTATCGCGCAGGCTGCCACTGGCGATGCACCACACGGAACCGTTCAATATAGCTCGCTCTTCGCCGTCGGGACTTACCTTTTCGTCATCGTGATGATCTTAAACTCGATGAGCCATCTAATTAGATTGAGGTGGAGTATTAAATTATGAATGCAAATATAAATAGTGCAACCAAGACCAGGATAGTCGGTGGTAAAAGGCTTACTCGAAAGAAGGTCGTTGATAAATCGCTTTACATGGCCGTTCTGATCGCGGTCTCCATCGGCATCATCGTACTTTCAACTTTGCTGATCGATATAACCCTAAGTGGTATTCACAAACTCAGCCCAAATATCATCTTCAACTATCCATCTGGAGATCCCAACGAGGCTGGTATGAGGCCCGCAATACTTGGCTCTATATGGGTGGTAAGTTTAGCGATAATGATAGCCTTACCACTCGGTATTGTAACGGGCCTCTACCTCTCTGAATTTAGCAGGCAGAGCATTATAAGAAATCTGATAATATTCAACCTAACGAACCTCGCAGGTGTACCATCGGTCATCTTCGGGCTCGTCGGCCTTGGCTTCTTATCCTATACCTTAGGCTTGGGGAGGACGATAATTGTGGGAGGGATAACACTCGCTTTTTTGATCCTTCCTTTGACGACGGTCGCAACGATAGAGGCTGTAAACCTAGTTCCACTTTCACATCGATGGGCAGGATACGCGCTGGGAGCTACAAAGGTACAGGTCGTATTCAGGATAGTATTACCACAGGCATTCCCATCTATACTGACAGGGACTATACTGGCGATATCTAGAGCCATGGGAGAGGCTGCGCCTCTCTTAATAATCAGTGGCCTTCTATTCATAAAGAGAGATCCATCATCGATCTTCGATAGCTTCACAGTGATGCCCCTTCAGATCTTCAATTGGATCGGTAGACCACAGGCCGCATTTAGAGAACTTTCTGCCGCAAGTATAATAGTGATGTTGGCGATACTATTGGCGATGAATGTAGTAGCAATCTATTTAAGAGGCAAGTTACAAAGTAGGGTGATCGAATGACGATAGCGGATCAGTTGCTCAAGAATTTAAGGGAGTCTAAAGAGTCTAGAGAGAGCGATTTATCGAAGATCGAAGGGAGTGTAGTGCTCGAAACGATAAACCTTAGCGTCAGATATGGAAACACTTATGCGATAAGGAATATCAACCTTCCGATCTTTAGGAACCATGTTACAGCGATCATCGGACCTTCGGGCTGTGGGAAGAGTACCCTGTTAAGGTCATTCAATAGGATGAACGATTTGATCGGGAATGCGAAGGTTGAGGGAAAGGTATTATTCAACGGTATCAACATCTACGATCCGGATGTCGATGTTGCCCAGGTCAGAAGGATGATCGGCATGGTCTTTCAGAAGCCGAACCCGCTCCCCAAGAGTATCTTTGAAAATGTAGCATTCGGGCTCAGAATCAATGGTTTTAAGGGCGATCTGGAGAAGCAGGTTGAGTGGGCTTTGAGAAGGGCAGCATTATGGGATGAAGTTAAGGATAGGTTGCATGAAAATGCCTATAACCTTTCGGGAGGGCAGCAGCAGAGGTTATGCATCGCCCGAGCACTCGCCGTAGAGCCCGAAGTCCTCTTG
This sequence comes from Nitrososphaerales archaeon, assembly GCA_025058425.1. Taxonomy (NCBI): domain Archaea; kingdom Thermoproteati; phylum Nitrososphaerota; class Nitrososphaeria; order Nitrososphaerales; species Nitrososphaerales archaeon. The sequence continues at coordinate 17,834 of JANXEG010000009.1, read as the reverse complement.
ATGGATGAACCTGCCGCATCCCTCGATCCATTGGCAACAGCGAAGATAGAGGAGTTGATAAGAGATCTGAAGGAGAAGTGGACGATAATCATCGTTACTCACAATATGCAGCAGGCGGCGAGGGTTTCGGACTTCACGGCCTTTCTCTACTTAGGGCAGCTCATCGAATATGGCGAAACTGTTCAGATCTTTAAAAATCCCAGAGAGGAATTGACGGAGCGTTATATAACTGGAAAGTTCGGTTAGAGGTGGTAGTTTGGTCAGACTCTTGGATATAGGTCTTGAGAGGCTCAAGAATATGATTCTCGACATGGCGAAGCATTCGGAGAATACGGTCTTTACCGCGATCGAAGCCTATAAGCAGGGAAAGGATATGACGGAGCAGATATTCGGATGGTCAGAGGAGCTGCGCATACTTCAGGATGAAGTGAGTGAGCTGGTAGTCGAGTTGATAGCAAGGTATCAACCAGTAGCATCGGATTTGAGATTTTTAAAGTCGTGTATGGAGATTGCTTATGGCTTCTCTCGTTTCGGAAGGTATGCTTACGATATATCCCAAGTCTTGAAGATGTTTGGAGACTTGTCGATGTGTGATAAAAGGGCTATAGATGAAGCAGGCCAGCAGGCAAAGGAGATGATAAGATTGAGTATAAAGGCATTCACCGAAAGAGATGCGAACCTCGCAAGGAAGTTAAGGGAGATGGACGATGTTGTAGATAGGATCTATAGAGATTTCGTTCGAAGGGCTATTCAATCACAAGGAGCGGATTTAAGATGTGTCGTTTCAGGGATCCTCATACTCCGTTACTTGGAAAGGATCGCGGATCACGCCACCTACATCGGAGAATCGGTCATCTACATCGTGTCTGGAGAGAGATCCTCTAGAAAGTAGTAAAAGGAACAGTAAAAAACTAGATCGAATTCGAATCTAATTTTAGATCCTTCTGTATCGAATCGTCTTTAAACTCCATATCTAGCAATTGAGTGATCCTCTTTGCTTTTACAGGGCCTAGACCATCCACCTTCTTCAATTCAGCTTCCGATGCCTGAAATATCCTTCTTACGGTCTTAAAGTGTTTTAAGAGGCGTATCGAAAGTTCGGCACCCACACCTGGCAATCCCTCCACGATGAATCTCTGCATATCCTGCTCACTCAACAACTTCGGTTTATGCCTTACACAAGGTCTGGATCTTTCTTTCTTCTGCATCCTCTTCGCTAATGTATATAGTAGATCGGCGCTCTGCTTCACATCTACCGTCGTTATGACTGGTATGCCCATGTCCAATTGGATCTTCAATAAAGCACCCCAGAATGCGTGAGGGTTCTTTCTCCTCTCCAACTCCCAAGCGATATCGCCCTCTATTAGCAAGATCGGCTTCACATATGCATCCTTTAACCTACTCATCTGCTCCAAGAGCCTACCTTGAAATAGGGATGTGAGAAAATCGTGAACGGTCTTCCTCTCCACGGCACATTCATCGGAAATTATGTAATCCCCGGGTGTAATCACCCTCCTCTCCACTTCGAAGCCCAGAGCGGAGAGTAGGGCCATCATGATATCCGGCTCACGTGTATCGGCGATGATCTTCATCCTCACACCACACCATAACCATGAAGATTTAGAGAAGATTATATCTTAAAATCATAAGTGACTTTTACCATATCCTTACTAAAATCTTTCCTATAGGGGCAAAGGTAAGGTTTAAAACTGGCCCGCATCATTAACATAAAGGTTATGACAGTGGTACAATTCTTCGACCTTTTCAAGCCTCTGACGATCCTCTTATTCGTAGCTGTATTGATAATCATCTTTGTGTACGAGTATGAGGCATCGAAGAGAAAGGGAGATTAATATTAAATAGTAAATCGATACTTGTAGAAGGAGAGAAGATTATAGTTACGGTCATGGTTGAAGTGGTCGATTTAGTCGATTTAGAGAGGAGATTTTTAGAAAGGATGAAGGAGATCGGCTGGAGCGAGCTTACCGATATTCAGCGTAAAGCCTATCCCGTAATCCTGAGGAGGAAGAATGCGCTCCTCATCGCACCGACCGGCTCGGGGAAGACCGAAGCTGCCGTAATACCGATCTTCACGATACTCTCGAGTGAAGGGCGAAGAGGGGTAAGAGGGGTGAGGATGTTATACATCACACCATTAAGGGCGTTGAATCGTGATATCTTTCGAAGGATTATAAATTATGCTGAAGGTATGGGCTTGACTGTAGAGGTAAGGCATGGCGATACTCCTCAATCCATAAGAGAAAGAATCGCTGTTAACCCGCCAGATGTTTTAATTACAACACCGGAGACTTTGGCGATCCTCCTCGTCGGTAAAAGGATGAGTATGAATTTTAAAAGTTTGGAATGGGTCGTGATCGATGAGCTCCATGAATTGATCGGTAATGAAAGGGGTGCGCACCTCTCCATCAGTCTAGAGAGGTTAGTAAATTTAACAGGGAGAGAATTTGTAAGGATAGGGCTCTCAGCCACACTGGGTGATCTGAACGAAGCCAAGAACTTCTTAGTAGGCGTGGGAAGAAAGTGCGCGATCCTCATCGATAAAAACTTTAGAGAGTATGACCTCGATTGCAGATTGATCGAAGGTTCTATCGTAGAAGCAGCCGATTATATTCTGGATTATGTGAACAGGTTCGTTGGCAAAGGTAAGAGCACCCTTATATTTACAAATACCAGAGATGAGGCCGAATATCTGGGCGCGGTGTTAAAGGCACGCTCCACCGATACGTTGGTAGAGGTTCACCATGGCTCTTTATCGAGAGAGATCCGTGAAGATACTGAGCGAAGGTTAAGAAGTGAAGAAGTTGGGATCGTGGTCTCTACCTCATCACTCGAATTGGGAATCGATATCGGCTCCATATTTTTAGTGGTGCAGTGGGGCTCGCCTAGACAGGTCATCAAACTGATTCAAAGGATGGGTAGGAGTAGGCATAAGGTTGGAGAGAAGGCTGTAGGTATGATCATAGCGAATCGATCTGATGAGGAGTTGGAAGGATGGGCCCTGATCGATCGGATGAAGAGGATGTCTTTGGAAAAGATAGTCATGCATGAAAACTCATTAGATGTTATAGCACACCACCTTGCTGGACTTAGTTTAGAGCGTGGTACATTCGATCTAGAAGATGCCCTCTCGATAATCAAGAGGGCGTATCCATTCAGAAGTATCGATATAAAGGATGTAGATGGTTGTCTTCAATTCTTGAATAGGCTAGGTATTATAAGGTACGATGGTGTGTCTGTGAGGAGGAGGGTAAAGACATACCAATACTATTACAATAATATTTCGATGATCCCCGATGTACAACAGTTCGATGTGTTCGATGTCTCATCGAAGAGGGTCATCGGCAGACTGGATGGGATGTTCGTAGGCGAATACATCGAGCCCGATAGACCATTTATATTAAAAGGTAGCCCATGGAGGACCATCTCGATCGATGATGGTAAGATGGTAGTGAATGTAGAGCCTATCCTTCAAGAAGTTTCTATCATACCCTATTGGGCGGGAGAGATGATTCCCGTCGATTTTGAGACATCGATGGAAGTGGGGAGGTTAAGGAGGAGGGTCGTTGAGGGTGAGGAGCATCGCGTCAGTGAGAGGACGAGAGAATTTCTATTGAATACAAAGGAGCATTTGGGCATCATACCAGATGATCAAAGTATCGTTATAGAAAGGAAGGGAGATGGAAGGGTCGTAGTGATACATGCATGCTTCGGATCTAAAGTCAACCAAACTCTAGCCACTTTACTTTCTGTGTTATTATCATCGAAGAGTGGCCATCTTGTAGAGGCAAGAAGCGATCCTTACAGGATCGCCCTTTCATCTTACGGTAGCATAGGCGATTACGTGGAAGAGTGTTTGAAAGGTTCGTTCGATCTGACTGAGATAATTTCAGTAGCTGTGTTTGGGACCCATCCATTCAATTGGAGAGTCTGGAACGTGGCTAAGAGGTTCGGCCTCATCGATAAAGATGCTCAATACGATCGTAAAGTATCAAAATCGATTCAAGAGAGGTATAGAGATACTCCACTCTACCGTGAGGCTTTAAGAGAGTTGATCTTAGACAAGTACGATTTGATGAAGGCGCAGGAAATCCTTTCATCGATAAGAGAAGGGAAGATGAAGATTATCGTGAAAGAAGTCGATGAGTTTTCACCTTTAGCGAGACCGATCTTAGAGCAGATCTTTAGTTTTAAAGATAGAACGGTAGATGCGGATAGCACGATACTAGATTTGGTGAAGAAGAGGCTCAGTAGTTCAAAGCATAAGTTGATCTGCCTTTCTTGTGGTAATTGGCAGAGCATAGTGAAGGTGGAAGATGTGAGAGATGATATAAATTGCCCTATATGCCATTCCCACTTAATCACAGCTACTCATGTGTCTGATGATGAAATAACCAAGATATTGGAAAGGAAGAAGAAGGGTAGGCTATCACCCGATGATAGTAAAAGGTTGAAGAAGTATTGGAAAGTATCATCCTTGATTCAAAACTTTGGTAGGAGGGCCCTGTTAACACTTTCTGGTTTTGGGATCGGGCCAGATACAGCGGCGCGTATCTTAAGGAATTATATCGATGATGAAGAATTGATAAAGAGTATCTATAGGGCGGAGAAGCTCTACGTAGCTACGAGAGGTTTCTGGAAAGAATGATCTTTGTAGAATTAAAGATAATCTTCGTTCATATTAGATGGTGTTAAAGATCAAAGTACTTCCCGTATATGAGTAAATCGTTACCGATATCGTAGAAGTCTTTAACATGGGCCAGACATTCATACCCATTCGCCGAGTAAAACTCTCTCGCTACTTTGTATTTATCTATCGATGATGTTTCAAGTAGGATCATCCGCCCTCCATTCTTTCTCACATCATCCTCCATAAATTTCATCAACATCCTCCCTATACCTTCCCTCTGATGCTCCGGATGGACGGCGATCCAGTATAGATAGTAAGCACCATTCGTGAGAGAGGCATGTCCATAGCATATATACCCTTTGACCGAATCTTTCTCATCTACCGCCACCTTGATAGTATAATCTTTACTACCACTTAGATAGGAATCGATGACTTCTAGAGCTACTCTGATCTCCCTCTCATTAAAGACACCTACCCTTTTCAAAATATCTGTAACATCAGATCTATGCCTCGCCCCCATCGGCTTTATTACCACATTATGAGATTTATCCAACTACAACTCACTCAATCTTGGGCACGAGCTCCTTCATATTGTACCGCTCAAGTGCAGAGTATAGTATAGATATTATCAATTCATCGTAGGTAAGGTTAGCCGCTCTAGCGGCCGTCGGAAAGCTCGAATGTGCCCTAGGATCGGGTATCAACCCGGGCAGAGGATTCACATCAAGGACGTAGCATTCACCTTTATGGTTCAACCTCACATCGATCCTACACATATCCCTACATCTGAAGATTTCGAATACTCGTAGGGCTACGTACTCCAATTCTTTACGTACTTCATCTGTAATCTTGGCAGGGCATTCAAGAATCTCGATGGGATTTTCACACGTGTCCCATATCCACTTCGCTTCGTAAGAGTAGATCTTATTAGCCCAAGGTGGTAGCATATCGAGCCTCACTTCAATGATGGGCAATACTCTGGGAGGGTTATTACCGAGTAGAGCTATAGTAAACTCTCTACCATCTATGTATTCTTCCACAAGGGCCGGTTGCTTATAGGTGCGAACCAAGTATTCGACCCTCTCCTCCAACTCATCCCTATTCCTTACCAACGCATTATTCCATATACCCTTGCTCGAGCCTTCACAGAGAGGTTTGACGATCAGCGGATAGTCTATAGTGAGATGAGAAAGATCATTCAAATTTCTACAGACCTGGTGCTTTGGTGTCCGAATACCTTTAGATGAGAGGATCGTGTTGGTCATCGCTTTATCTAAGGTGATCGCAAGGGTTAGTGGTCCAGAGCCCGTATAGGGTATGTTGAGCATCTCCAACATAGCCGGTATGTGGGACTCTCTGCTCTCACCCCTAATACCTTCAGCAATATTGAATACTATGTCAGGCCTCGTTTGGCGTAGAATGTTGTACGCATCCTCATCGGCCTCTATCTTGATCACCTCACCGACTTTTGAGAGGGCATTCGCTATAGCATCGATGGTCGATTGATCATCGAATTCGGCGTAGTAATCTTCAGCCAAGCCTAGGGCCTTCGCATCCCTTTTAAGATTGTACGTTAAACCTATCCTCAGCATATATCTTTCCTTTAAGGTTGTAATTCACTATCTAGTTGAGGTTGAATGTATTCAAAGAGCTTCCCCTGATAATTCCTTATAACGACCTTCTCTTTGCTTATACTCTCCAAATAATTCGGTAGGATCGGTACTTTACCGCCCCCACCCGGAGCATCTATAACATAGTGTGGTATTGCCAAGCCCGATGTATGGCCTATCAATTCTTGCATTATCTTCAATCCTTGCTCTACAGTAGTTCTGAAGTGATAAGTACCCTTTACTGGATCGGCTTGGAATAGATAGTACGGCCTTACCCTTATCGTAAGGAGCTTTTGCATGAGTAACTTCATGGTAGATGGATCGTCGTTCACACCCCTTAATAGGACCGTTTGGCTCCCCAACGGTATCCCTGCATCCGCGAGTAGGCCACATGCCCTTGCACTTTCTTCATTCACTTCTCTCGGATGGTTGAAGTGAATATTTACATACAGTGGATGGTACTTTTTGAGCATATTCACGAGCTTCTCCGTAACTCTACTTGGGAGTGTACAAGGAATTCTCGTCCCTATCCTCAATATCTCCACATGCTCGATCTTTCTGAGTTTAGAGAGGATGAATTCTAAATGCTCATCTGGTAGCATGAAAGGATCTCCTCCCGAAATCAAGACATCCCTAACTTCTCTATGCTCCTTCACATAATTGATCTGCTCGATCAACACTCGATCAGAGATTTTACATAAGTCTCCAATCCTCCTCTTTCGAGTACAAAATCTACAATACGTAGCACATTCGTTTGAGACACACATGAGCAATCTGTCTGGATAGCGGTGTGTGAGCCAAGGTATCGGACTATCTCGCTCCTCTTTGAGAGGATCCTCCTCTCCATAGGGGTCGTACAATTCTTTGATATCGGGGATGCATTGCTTCCATATCGGATCACCAACCTCTTCGATAAGGCTATAGTAATGGGTCGTTACTCTCATAGGATACTTTTTGATAACGGCCTTGATCTCATCGAGGCTTACACCGAAGTCCCGTGCCACCTTTTCAGGTGGCACATATATGGATTTATTATAACCCCCGGACATTTTAATGGATCTCTTCCCAAAGGATTTTATCCCTTAGGGTGCACCCCATTTGATCTATCTGATAAAAAACTCTAAATGGGGTGCGAAGGTAAGAGTACTTTCTATTCAATCTCTTTCTCTCGCATATATATCTCTGCGAAAAGAGTTTAAAAATTTTTCTTTCTCATAGCAGATCTTCCTTTCAATGTTTCTCAATCATCTATCAACATTTATAGCCCACTTTATCTTAATAAATCTCAGATAGAATTTGTCCATTTTAGTATTGGATAAGATTCTGAGGGAGATTATGATAGATTTGGAGGAGGATGAGAAGAGAGAATTATATATCGAATTGGCCAAGCATTTTGCACTCATAGGCTCTTACGGGGATTGTGAAAGGCTCGATGAATTATGGAACGATCCTATCTATAGAAGGGTAATTGAAGATTACATCAAAGCATGGGTGAATTTCAGAAAGAAGAGGATGGTCGTGGAAGCTTACGCATAGGTTACTCTATAGCTCAGCAATTCGATGACTTCATAATAGAAAATCCTATGCGAAGTTAGGGGAAAAGATCTTCACAATACCCTATATATAGCTCTTCACATAGTTTGTTCTTGATGTTGATATGATACATGATGAATGGTGTATCGATCGTGAAGGTCAGGGCCAAGGTCAAGGTAAAAGTCACGATCATCTATAACTCGTTAAAACATCTTTATGAAGAGAGGAGAGAGAGCGATATAGCCGAGATGGGTGTTCTCGATGAAGTAGAGGCTGTGAAAGAAGCACTCAACACATTAGGGATCGATCATTCAACAGTGGCTATAGATGAGCATATTCAGAATTGGTTGAATGAACTCTTGATGCATAAGCCCGATGTGATCTTCAACTTATGTGAAGCCATATCGGGCGAGAGCAGATTGGAGATGAATGTACCATCTGTACTCGAATTGATAAGGATACCTTACACCGGTGCTTCCCCATTAAACCTCGGAATCTGTCAGAATAAGGCCCTAACTAAGGATATTCTAAGAGCTCATAATATACCCACACCGGATTACTGTATAATCGACGAGAAGTACGAGTTGATTCACGAATTGCCAAGATTCCCTCTGATCCTCAAACCTCTGTATGAAGATGGTAGCATAGGGATCGATTCGAGCAACGTGGTGGAGGATCATGATGGATTGAGGACCGTTTCACAGAGGATCATAAACACTTACCATCAACCAGTCATCGCCGAAGAATACATAGATGGTAGAGAGTTGAACGTGTCGATCATCGGGGATGCATCATCACCTCAACCACTACCAATATCGGAGATCGTATTCACCAAAGATGAAAAGTTTAAGGTAGTGGGTTATAGAGCGAAATGGGTAAAGGATAGCGAAGAGTATAAAAGTACTGTACCCGTATGCCCGGCCCAACTTGAAGAGGAGGTTGCATCCAAAATACAAAGTATAGCGGTGAAAGCATACTCTATATTGGGTTGTAGGGATTATGCAAGGGTTGATATAAGGTTAAGAGGTGATATACCTTACGTGATCGAAGTCAATCCGAATCCAGATATTTCCTTAGATTCTGGCTTTTCACGCTCGTTAAGGGCTGCCAATATCCCATATCCAGAGTTCATCTGGAGGGTAATTTCATCGGCTTTAGAGAGAGGATTTGGATTTAAAGCTCATCGGTCCAAGAGCTTATGAAATTTTCTTGATCGATGAATAAGATTTAAGTTGAAGTGTTGGTGCACCATCTTTACCCATCTTTACAACTGCAGCTTCGATACGTAAGCGCTGACCCGGCATTATCCCCTCTAGGAGGCGAGTCAAATCCCTCCACGCTACTAGCCTAATCTCACCAGTCTCATCACCTACGATCACTTCAGCCCTCTTCACCACAGCTCCATCACGAGTAGTGATATCTTCGATCGTAGATCGAGATAGGGCGATGACCTCAAGGAATACAGGTGTTGTGCAATCCTTTACATTACCGATCTTATATTTGAATGTGGATGAATTCGGATAAGATATATCATCTTCGACTTCGATCAAAGAATCGGTATCACAGATAAATACCGTTGGGCTGATTCTTCGCGCCTCACACCGAATCACACTCCCCACTTTTATACTGGTCAGTTTGTGATACGCTTTATCCATCATTACCAGCGTGTAGAAGTTGCCATTACTATCGATGACTAGCGTGGAAGCGGATGGTCTTTTCTCCTCATCTTCTCTACTGGGGCCTATAGATAAAATTCTAAATTTGACGGTTTGTGCTCCGTATGTAGGCTGGACCTTTGGTGAGGGTTCTTCCAACTTCGATGGCAATATGTAAACGGTTGTAGATTCATCACCATGTAGCTCTAACTCTCCATGGGGTAATAACTTCGCTCTAAGGTTCACCAATCTGATACTTGAGTTAAGAGGGATACTTTGATAGATCTCTGTATCCATACTCCATATAGCTACACGAATATCTTTGCCAGTAGCATCACCGAGGTAAATTTGTATGAGCGTACCCGTTGTACCATCGGCACGAGTAAAGTTCGAGGTTCTTGGAGGAGACCTTACAAATCCTTCTACAACCAGATAATTCCCGGGATTCTTAATATCCCCAACACCTTTAGACAGACTCTCTATGGTGGGTATTCTACTCTCCATAGCATCGTCCTTTACCAACTCCAATGTGCCTCGAGCACCCACATTCAATATCGCCCTACCATCGAGACTAGATTTTACGTAACCCTTCACCACCCTTACCAACTTGTTAGGCACGATACCCAACCTTTCGATTAAAACGGTCTTATCATCCCACAGTATGGTCTTCACGAAGATATCCTTATCGAAGACGATCATGGTGCGAAAGTATCCCTTAGATCCATCCTTCTTGGAGTATTGGCGAGTAGGATATATGGCGAAGACTCTTGCAACGACGGTGATTTCATTGGCACCGATGTATATATCCTTCAATGTAAGATCTGATGAAGAGATATATTCAAGAGATACACCGAGATCGGCGGCGACAAGAAAGATCGCACCCGTATCGGTCAAGTATCCACCGCCCACAGACTTCTTCTTCTCATCGATCAATTTCAATAGAGTCGATTCATCGAGTTCAGGCTTCTGCTTGAGCAACTCTTGAAGTAGTTTATTAAACTCTAGCATAATAGGTCAAGTATCAAGGAAAGAATCGATTAACTACTACTTAACTATGTAGTTCGATGATGAATATAGCAAGATCGGTTTTAAACCGGAATAAGATCATAGATATATTGAGCTGTGGATTGTAACAAATATTTGAAATCTATTCCTTTAGGTATTTTAAAACATCCTCATCGGTTAAGTCGTACCAATTCATATATGCATCGGCGACCGCAAAGAAGTACCCACTACGTATATTCAGACAGACGATTTCATCTACGTAGGGAGCGATCAGATTTAAAGCTGTGGATGATGCTGTAGGTACGGCTACTATGATCTTTCTCGGCATCTTCCCCTTTACCGATTGTATAGCAGCCAACATGGTGAAGCCAGATGCTAAACCATCATCGACGAGGATTACAACCTTATCCTTTAGATCGGGCATCGGCCTCTCGCCACGAAAGATCTTCATCCTCTTCATAAGTTCGTTACGAGTCTTACTTATAGAATTATCTATCTCCTCACCCGTCAATCCTAATTCTGCCATCAATGGTTCATTAAACAAAATTACTCCATCGTAAGTAATAGCACCGAAGCCAGCCTCCGTATTCCACGGTATTTGAATCTTTCTCACCAACATCAGATCGAATCGAGCATTTATATGCTTCGCAACGATCTTCCCTATAGGTACACCACCAGAAGGTATGGCAAGTATAATAGCATCTTCACCAGCGTATTTACTCAATTTCTCTGCAAGGATCTTTCCAGCATGCTCACGATCCTTAAATACATACTTTTTGAATCTGAATTCTGGCTCATCGATTACAATGGCATTCATTTTATAATCCTCGAGGATTTAAAGTAAATGGGGGATTTGGTATTGCCAACATCGATCATTCGATCTTGTCTCGATAACGTAATTTCCAATACTGGTAGAGTGATTTGCTTACCGCTCTTCGTATTGACCTTCTCCCCATCTATATTGATCTTGGTTATAGTGACATCTCTGAGGAAGCTCCTCGTAAGTAATTGAACGACATCTACCGCAACATTGATCGCCTTACCACGGGCACGGATCATGAGGCTCTTCTCATTCTGATTGAATATTGTAATACATGCGGTAACGTAATTCAATATCGGTTTAGATGTACCGACGATTACGGTCTTCAACTGGCTCAACTCTCTTCACCACCATCATAATGGTGTGAATAACCATGAATTAGAAAGATTTTTTTTGGATAAAAATTTAACTTCGATGATCGTTGATCTCTCCCTAACTCGAGTGGTTTGAAAAGTCGTGTAGTTTTAATAACAAATCGAACTTCATACCCTTAAACTTTCTACTAAGATCTATAGACCAAGGTCTCTACACCCACTGTCGATCCACATAAAAATTTTAATTTTTTAAAAATCTGACACTGAATGTAAGAGAGCCCATTTTGAATTTGGAAGGATCATTTATTAAAATTTAAATTCTCCGATCAGAAATCAGAGAGTTACGACGAATAGATTTTCATCAGGTTTAGAGTTTGGGCATTTCCAATGATCGAGATGAGAGATCGTAAAAATGGTTAAAACGCTAGATAGGTAGATCGATGGTCGATGATTCAGTTGATATAGGGCATGCTGGAACGATCAAATTCTTTCACTATCTTAAATTCGCTCCCCCATCTGCCTAAACCTAAATGCTTCAACTCAGGATAGAGCTTGAATAAATCGTTTCGAGAGAACTTTGTAACCAGATGCTCTGGACCAAAATGCTCTTCACAGAGCTTAGCGACAATACTCCTCACCTGTGCTTCATTGACGAATCCCAAACTATGGAGGTATTCGTGCAATAGTATGGAGAAGATGAAGGAATTCAACTCTAAACGTGACCTTGCTAAGGCCTTCACAGCATCGAGGAGTGTGTGATTCAATACGATGAAGTTCGAACCCATCACGTGATATGCACCTATATAATTGGGGAGTTCACCCAATACAAGCGATAGACCGGCCCTATGCATATTCATACTTCTATCTACTACACTCTTTACTATATCGAATACTTCATCGAAGCTCCTACTATTCTCAAGCTTCAATCTAAGATCTTCCATAGATTTGACCCTCATGAATTTATTTTTCAATCTATTATAGCCAAGAGCTGCGAGTTAAAGGTTTCTTCGAGTACGATCCTAAGTATCTGATATAAGTTTTAAGATACTATAAAATTCTTCAGCTATAAGTTACTCCATCCCATCATTTTAAATTAAAGTCATCAAAAGGTATCAGTATTCGGCAGAAGATCTTTGAGAAGTTAAGCTTTAATCGCTCTTTAACATCCTCCATCTTAACCCTTTTACCAAGGATCTTCTCCATCGATGTCATCACCCTACCATCCAATCCACACGGCTTTAAGATCGTAAAGTAATCGAGATCGGTATTTACATTTAAAGCGAAGCCATGGTATGTAACCCAATGGTCGATCGCGATACCGATCGATGCCAGCTTTCTACCCTTCACCCATACACCTGCATGCCCTTCACACCTTTCGGCATCGATACCAAATTCCGATACAGTCTTTATCAAGACATCTTCTAACCTTCTTACAAAGTTGTATACATCCAATTTGCTATCCTCTAGATCGAGAATTATATAGCCGATAAGTTGACCGGGGCCATGATATGTCACATCTCCCCCTCGCTCGATCCGATATATGGGGAGTTTATCCGTTAGAACATTCTCAAGTTTGGCTTTACGACCCAGAGTAATTACATGGGGATGCTCGACCAAAATTAAAACGTCTGGTATCTCACCCTTTTTCCTTTTATCGACCAGATCGTGTTGAAGATCCCAAACTTCTTTATAATCTCTGAAACCTAAATCTAGTACCAAGGTATGCTTAATCTCTTTAGCCTTAAGATCTATCTCAGCCACCCTTGCATCTACCTTTTATAATTGAGAAATACTCGATCGATTTATAAGAACTTCTCACCAGTGGATTGGAAGCCACGTAGAGGAAACCTAACTCCTCACCCTTCTTCTTAAAATACTCGAACCTTTCAGGATGAACATACTCCACAACTGGCAAGTGGCGCTTCGATGGTTGCAAGTATTGGCCGAGGGTGAGGATATCCACCTGAGCCTCTCTTAAATCCCTCATAGCCTTCAATACTTCATCCTCTCTTTCACCCAACCCTAGCATTAAAGAAGACTTTGTATAGATCTTTGGATTCATCATCTTTACACTCCTCAACACATTTAACGATCCTCGGTAACTTGCACGTGGATCCCTAACCTTTGACGATAATCGTTCGACGGTTTCAATATTATGCCCTATAACATCGGGCCCTGCCTCGACGACCTTCCTCAACGCTTCAATATTGTATTGAAAGTCTGGGATCAGAGCCTCCACGATCACATCACCATCAATGCCCTTTATCGCTCTGATCGTCTCTGCAAAATGGCCTGCTCCACCATCGGGAATATCATCTCTATCTACAGAGGTTAATACTACATACTTTAAGCGAAGTTTCTCTACAACCTTGGCAACATTCATAGGTTCGGATGGATCAAGCTTACCTCCCGGATCGCCGCTCTTTACATTACAAAATCGACAGCTTCGAGTGCAAGTATCGCCCATCAACATAAATGTGAGTGTACCAGAATTCCAACATTCACAGATGTTGGGGCATAACGCTTCTTCACATACGGTGTGCAGATTGAACCTTCGTAGTTGAAGCTGGATTTGATTGTAACCCTCTCCCGATGGGAGCCTAACCTTGAGCCAACTCGGCTTCCTCCTATACTCGTTCATGAGGATATCTTGCGTCGTTGAATAGTTATGCATCACGATCGATGACCTATCCGAATATTCTACACCTTAATGCGTCTTAAAATCTTATCTTGTGCTCCAGTCTTGAAATTTTGAATAAAGATGAAAGCCTTTTGAGATTTTTGAAAATTTTGAAACTTTTGAACTTTATGGGCTTAAGCATAGAGCTTATCAGAATATCGCTCTCTTATAAGAGTTCTAATGAAAAATAAATACTTTGATGATTTTTTGGTATGCTCGAAAGATCGATCCTACATTCGTCTTATTATAAAGATCGTGAATTGAGCAATAAGTCTTCAGTGTTCACTATCGCCCCTTCAGACCCGCGAACCTCCAATCCACACATTCTTCAAACGGTATATCTTTCGGTACTATTTTGAATTCAACGAGCGGTCCAGCCATCGCCATGTAACCTTCTCTAGTGAATACTCCATCACTATACCCGGGCTTTAATAGATCTAAAATCCCCAAAACATCTTCCTTCGGTAGGCCGGCAAACTGCTCAGCAGTCTTAGGATTGCGTAATAGCACATCGGCTATTTCGCTAGAGGAGCGCGTCTTAATATATGATAAACCCTTTTTTAATGCGTTGACGACCTTCTGAACAAGTTCTGGATTCTTCTTTATGATATCCTCTCTTGTGAGTAACGAGGTTTCAGTACTAACGGTCGAACCGATCCACTTCAGATGTACCTCCGGCTTCCATATTTCGATGAGTGGATAAGCTACATTCTCCTTCAACCATTTGAAGGTTATAGGTGTGAAAGCTGGATAAGCATCGATCTTCCCCGCCGTCAGAGCCGCGGTTACGGCGATCGGATCACTTCCTACCTCGATGAATGTCACATCCTTCGCTGGATCCAAGCCAGCCTTCTTCAAATAGAGGACCGCCATACCCCAAGTAAGAGAACCGAATCTGGAGCAACCGATCACCCTGCCCTTCAGATCAGAGACATCCTTGACTACATCCTTCAGCTCCTTTCTAACGAACATAGCGATCGTACTAAGGTCGTAGATAGGTGCTACGATCTTTACATCTGCACCAGCACCACGTGCGATAAGTCCATGTATAGAGCCTTGTGCTGCAAACTGTACCTCCCCAGCTACTAGAGCCTTGCGGGCATCGGCCCCTCCTGGAAAGGTCAGAAAGTTAACCTTGACCCCCTCAGCATCGAAGTACCCCATAGCCTCAGCCACAAGTACGGGGAGTGAGGCCTCATAGTACGCTGCTATAACTCCAATGGTGGTTTCGTATAGAGGTTCAGGAGGTTTGGTTTTGGTAGGTTGTGTTATGAAGTATACGGCTGAAACCGTAGCAATGGAGACGATTATAACAACAGCTATAATTATAGCTCGAATCTTAGCCAAGCCCTTTCGATCGATACGATATCGATTCATGATCCAGACTTGGGCATAAAGTTATATAAGTGTATCGAAAAGAGTTTAGTAGAGAGAGCTAATCGGTCCCCTTTATGATTTCATAAGTATCTATTTTAGGATCAAATTCGACAAGTTAGTCGATGACTCTTTTCAAAAGTGTATAGGCTTGACCTTACGAAAAATCCCCAGATTGCTCTAAGGTTATGAAAGCGAAATGGTATACTTAAAACTTAAATTATGATCACTATATAAGTAACGATTTTGAGCGTAAGACTTTTTGAATAGATTCACAACCCTCTTTATTACGCTTGGAACATCTTATGTTCGTTAAATAGCCGATCGATGATCGAGTTACGAAGTGCATGGAGTCTTCTAATTCACTTCAAAGATGAGAATCGATTATCATACCATTCAGAGCCCCCTTCGCAAGTAAAAAGCAACACTCTCTTATTAAGAGCGAACTTTAAATATATCAGCACCTTCAGTCGAGTTTAATGAGCTGTAAAGAGAAGATCGTCGTTAGAAACCTCACCGTTGAATATAAAAAGGGTGTCAAGGCTCTTGAGAATGTGAACTTCCAGGTTTACGATGGTGAAGTCATTACGATTATAGGTGTCAGTGGGTGTGGAAAGACGACCCTTCTAAATACCATATTGATGCTTACGAAGGATGAAGCCAATATATATGGAGAAATCATCATCGATGGTATCGATATCCTCAACTACAAGGGGTCTAACATCTACCAGAAGTTGAAGATAGGATACGTTACTCAAAGAGAGACCCTACTACCTTGGAGGAGCGCTTTGGAAAATGTTGAACTGGGATGTGAAATCAGAGGGATGCCCAAGGATGAAAGAAGAAAAAGAGCGAAAGAGCTCTTTAAGCTCGTAGGTTTAGAAGGCTTCGAGCATAGATACCCTCACGAACTCTCAGGCGGTATGAAGCAGAGAATCTCCATAATTAGAAGCCTTGCCTACGATCCCGATATACTTCTTATGGATGAGCCATTTGGGGCTTTAGACGCTCATACGAGGATGATCCTCCAACGTGAGTTATCTGAAATACTAATGAAGACCAAGAAGACCACGATCTTCATCACTCATGATTTATCTGAAGCGATCATCCTCGGAAATCGTATCATTTTACTCTCAAAGAGGCCCGGTACTGTCAAGGGCATCTTCGAGTCGAACTTCCCCTTCCCCAGAGACCCCTTTAAGATTCAATCATCCGCTGAATTTACTACGTTGTATCGTGAAATATTTAATGAATTGAGCAAGGAGGCGATATAGATGAACCGTCTTAGATTGACTTTACAGAGGTTGTCTGTGATCGCATTCATAGTCTTTATGTGGGAGCTCACGACCGGGGGCATAGATCCTAGGTTTATGCTATTCTCCCCCTTACTGGCTGGACGCCCTTCTTTGATCGTCATCGACCTCTACGACTATTTAATCAGTGGTTTATTCCTCAAAGATTTCATCTTTACGATGCAAGCTACATTCATAGGGCTATTCATCGGGATTGTAACGGGTGTTGGCTGTGGCCTATTATTCGCCTACCATAAAGGCATCGCCGAAACCTTGGATCCCATATTCGTAGGGTTCAACTCTTTGCCAAGACCAGCACTCGCACCTTTACTCTTGATCTGGTTCGGTCTTGGGATCGCATCCAAAATATTCCTGGCTTGGTCGATCGTCTTCTTCCTAGTCTTCTACAATACCCTTTTAGGAGTTAAGAGTATAGATCCCGATCTGATAAAGGTCGTTAAGGTCATGGGCGCATCGAAACTCCAGATAATGAAGGAGGTCACACTCCCAGCGGTCTTCTCATGGATCTTCGCCGCCTTTAGAGTGAGTGTAAGTTTTGCACTGATCGGTGCGATCATAGGGGAGTTTGTCGGTTCTCACGCTGGACTTGGCTATAGGATGGCTTACTCCGCTGGCCTATTCCTGACACAGAGGGTCTATGGAATTCTGATCATCTTGATGTTTATAGGTGCTACTCTCGTTGAAATAAGCAAAAGGATTGAAAACGCTATATTGAAGTGGAGACCTCAGATCGTATTTTAAAGATTTTAAAGATTTTAAGGTAAAAAATTTAATATCATAAGCACGATAGAGACTAATAACGGCTTTTAAGAATAAAGGTTAAACCTTTTCATCACCACTTACAACAAGCCTAAAAATTTAGATGGTTTAGATGGTGGATCG
>JANXEG010000008.1 GCA_025058425.1 Nitrososphaerales archaeon | reverse complement strand
GATTCTGTGTAAAGAAGGTTTCAGGGTCGGTGTGGCAAAACATGTTCACCAACGGGGTTTCACGATAGATGTGAAGGGGAAGGATTCATGGAGGTTTGCCAAAGCTGGTGCTAAAACTATAGCTATAGTATCGCCGAATGAGTTGGCAGTTATAAAGAAGGGTGATTTTTGTCAAACTTTGGAGAATATTCTTAATCTATTCAATCGTCAGGATTTTGACATCGTATTCCTAGAAGGATTCCATACTTTCGTTGCAAAAAGGAGAGATATTTACAAGATTATAACTGCGAAGAATAGGGAGGAGTTAGACTCTATCCTTAAGGATGTGGTTGGTCCTATTTTAGCTGTGACAGGAAGGGTTGTTGAAGATTTAGCACCATCGAACCTAAATGTACCGGAAGCATCAGTAATAAACTTAAATTTAGATAGAGATGGGCAAACCCTCCTATCACTAATCAAAGAGAAGTTAAAAATTAAAGGAGAATCCTCTTTTTAACGTTCAAAACACCAATATGATCTCCTTTAACCGATCAAACCTTTAGCGTTAAAGATGAAGGAATTCAGAGGGAAAGAAAAATGTAAGGTTGCCAATTTACCATCGAAAAATATTTATTTTACCCTCCCCAAAGGAGGGAGAGGGTCACGTTAATAGAGTTTAATGACCATCAAATAAAGATGAAAGCTCTTTTTGCATTAGAAGATGGAAGTATCTTTTACGGCAAGGGTTTCGGTGCTGAGGGCGAAGCCTACGGCGAGGCGGTATTCTGCACGAGCATGACCGGTTATGAAGAAGCATTGACCGATCCATCTTACAACGGACAGATCTTGATCATGACCTACCCTCTCATAGGTAACTATGGTATTCATGAATCTAGCTTTCAATCCGAAAGGATTCAAGTAGAAGGATTTGTGGTTATGGAGGCTTGTAAAATCCCATCACACCATCGACCTATAAAGACGATTCATGAATTTTTAAGAGATTATGGAATTCCAGCGATCGAGGGTGTGGATACGAGGGCACTCACTATAAAGATTCGTAAGTATGGTGTGATGAAGAGTGCACTCATCACCTACACTAACGATCCTCCGAATATCGATGAAGTTTTGAGAAAGACACGTAATCAACCATCTACATCGGAGATAGATTTGGTGAGGGAGGTTACGAGGAGGAATGTGGAGAGGATCGATGTAAAAGGTAACTATGAAGTAGTACTCATCGATTGTGGTGTAAAGAAGAGCATTATAGATGCTTTACTCAGGCGTGGTGTGAATATTACGATAGTGCCTGCCAATGTGAATTATGAGGAGATCATGGATTATGATCCGGATGGCGTGGTAATCTCGAATGGACCGGGCGATCCCGCTTATATACGCTATGTAATAGAGACGGTAGAGAAGCTCATCGGTAAATTACCTACGCTCGGTATCTGCCTCGGCCATCAACTCCTTGCACTTGCCTCTGGAGCAAAGACCTATAAGATGAAGTTCGGCCATCGTGGTAGCAACCATCCGGTTAAAGACTTGATTACTAACCGAGTCTATATCACATCTCAAAATCACGGGTTTGCTGTAGAACCTTCGAGTTTAGATGGAACGGGATTCAAAATCTCATCCATAAACGTGAATGATCGCACCGTTGAAGGGCTCATACATAGAGAATTACCCATCATTTCTACACAGTACCATCCCGAAGGACATTCGGGGCCGAGGGATGCGGAGTATGTCTTCGACCTCTTCTTAAATTGGTTAAGAGAGTATTGAGGAGGTCGATCGGTTGCCAAAGAGAGATGACATAAAGAGTGTCTTGGTGATCGGCTCGGGCCCGATCGTAATCGGCCAGGCGGCCGAATTCGACTACTCAGGCTCCCAAGCGTGCCGCTCCCTTAAAGAGGAGGGTGTAAAGGTAATTCTCGTCAATTCGAATCCGGCTACCATTCAAACCGATACCGATGTAGCCGATGAAGTTTATATCGAGCCATTGACGCCCGAAATCATCGCTGAGATAATAAAAAAGGAGAGGCCTGACGGTCTATTACCCACGATGGGCGGTCAGACGGGCCTTAACTTAGCGGTAAAGTTGGAAGAGATGGGTATATTGGAAAAGTATGGGGTGAAGGTGATCGGGACGAGTGTTAAATCTATTATGTATGCTGAGGATCGAAGGCTCTTTAATGAACTCTTAAAGAGCATAGGTGAGCCCTATCCTAAGAGTGTGGAAGTGAGATCTGTAGATGAGGCTTTAAGTGCTGTAAATCACCTTGGCGGTTACCCAATCCTTTGTAGAGCGAGTTACTGTCTCGGTGGTACTGGCTCGGGTATAGCGTGGAATGACGATGAATTGATAAAGGTTGTAAAGAGGGGCTTAGAGGTTAGTATGAATAATGCGGTAGCGTTGGATGAATGTGTGTTGGGGTGGAAGGAGATCGAGTATGAAGTGATGAGAGATTCTTACGATAATTGCATAACCATCTGCAATATGGAGAATATCGACCCCATGGGCATCCATACGGGTGAGAGTATCGTGGTAGCACCTGCACAGACACTCAGTGATGAAGAGCACCAGACCCTTCGTGCCGCCGCTATAAAGATCATCAGAGCTTTAAAGATCGAAGGTGCCTGCAACATACAGTTCGCTGTTAGGCCGGAGAAGTTCGAATATTCGGTAATAGAGGTTAATCCAAGGGCGAGTAGAAGCTCCGCCCTCGCATCGAAGGCTACAGGCTATCCTATAGCGAGGGTGGCTGCGAAGATCGCTTTAGGTCTATCGCTCGATGAAATTTTGAACCGTGTCACAGGTGAAACTTTCGCATCCTTTGAGCCCGCTCTCGATTATGTCGTCATAAAGATTCCACGATGGCCCTTCGATAAATTTGTAGAAGCCGATCAAGTGATAGGGACTCAGATGAAGTCTACTGGCGAGGTTATGGCTATAGGTAGGACGTTCGAGGAAGCACTTCAGAAGGCTGTGAGGTCTCTCGAAATTACGATCCCACATCTGAGTAAAGATTTTGATGTGAGCCAAGATGAGTTATACAAAATGTTAAAGTATCCGACCGATAAAAGGCTCTTTTACATCTATAAAGCTCTCAAGATGGGCTGGACCCCGGAGGAGATCAATAGGATTACACATATAGATCTATGGTTCCTAAATAAGATCTTAAATATTGTAAAGATGGAGGAGAGGCTCCGTAGCGCTACGAAGGATGAACTCGTCCATCTGATTGAGGAGGCAAAGAAGCTCGGCTTCTCCGATTTACAGATAGCCGATATTACGGGTATGAAGGAGGAGGATGTAAGGGCCTTAAGAAGAAGGCTTGGTATCAAGGCTAGGTTCAAGATGGTCGATACCTGTGCGGCAGAATTTGAAGCGAAGACTCCATACTACTATTCGACTTACAATGGTGAAGATGAAGTCAGTGTTTCTAAACGTAAAAAGATAGCGATCATCGGGGGTGGGCCTATAAGGATCGGGCAAGGTATCGAATTTGATTACTGCTGTGTCCATGCATCTATGGTATTGAGAGAAGAAGGGATTGAGTCGATCATCATCAATAACAATCCCGAAACCGTAAGTACAGATTACGATATGTCTGATAAGCTCTATTTCGAACCACTCACCTTCGAAGATGTGATGAACGTCATCGAAAAGGAGAATCCCGATGGTGTGATACTACAATTTGGAGGGCAGACCCCCATAAATCTTGCCCTAGCATTAAAAAGGGCTGGTGTGAATATTCTCGGAACATCGGCCGAGAGTATAGATATAACGGAGGATCGAGAGAAGTTCAATAAACTCCTCAATTCTTTAAAGATACCTCAACCGAAGGGTGCCGCTGTAACATCGAAAGAGGATGCATTAAATGTTGCTAAAGAGCTCGGTTACCCAGTACTGATACGCCCATCCTACGTGTTGAGTGGTAGGGCGATGGCATTGATCCATGATGAGGAGGAATTAAGAAGGTATATAGATGAAGCCATCAAAGTTTCAGGGAATCATCCCATATTGATCGATAAATTCCTTCAGAATGCCATCGAAGTCGATGTAGATGTTGTAGCCGATGGAAACGATGTATTCATAGGTGGTATTTTAGAGCATATCGAAATGGCCGGTGTACATTCTGGGGATGCGGCGATGGTTATACCCCCAAAGACCCTCTCTCCAAAGACTATATCGCTCATAAAAGATTATACGAAGCGGTTGGCAAAGGAGTTAAGAATCGTCGGATTGATGAATATTCAGTACGCAGTCAAGGATGGTGAGGTATACGTATTAGAAGTGAATCCGAGGGCTTCGAGGACAGTGCCATTCGTCAGTAAAGCTATAGGGGTACCATTGGCCAAAGTGGCGACGAAGGTTATGCTCGGCCATACATTAAAGAGTATGGGTTTGGTGGATGATGTAAATATCAACTATACGGCGGTCAAAGAATCGGTATTTCCTTTTGCCAAATTACCACGTGTAGACCCCGTTCTCGGTCCAGAGATGAAGTCTACTGGCGAGGTTATGGGTATCGATGAGGACTTCGGTAGAGCTTACTATAAATCTCAATTGGCTGCTGGCAACAATCTACCGATGGCTGGAAGGATCTTCTTAAGTATCAGTAGAAGGGAGGGTGTGAAAGATATTCAAGAGATCGGTAAGAGGTTAAAGGAGCTCGGTTTTGAAATATTGGCAACGGAGGGTACAGCGAAAGCCCTGATGGAGGTTGGTGTTGAGGTAAAGGTCGTGAAGAAGGTGAGCGAAGGCTCTCCCAACATCATCGATCATATCCGGAAGGGTGATGTGAATCTGATAATCAATACGCCGAGTGTAGGAAGAGATCCTACACGAGATGGATACAAGATCAGAAGGGCAGCGGTCGATTATCGAATACCTTATATTACCACTATACAAGCGGCAAGGGCGATGATAGAAGCTATCGAAGTTATGAAGAAGGAGCAGATCTCTGTAAACTCTTTAAATCATTACCACAAAAAATTAAAGCTTATACAACAGGTAGCTCGATTAGACCGATAACTCCACACCTTATCCATATTCCTTTATTCTACTCATCCTTCGTCTTTCATCTTTTATTCGAAAGACCACTTAGGATCCAATAGGTGAATGCTGAGGTTAATAGGCTCGGTATCGATGCTCCTAACCATGGTATGTACCAAACGATCGAGTAATAGATCAGTACACCCGTGCTCCAGGCCACGATCGCTCTAATATTAATACCACCTCGATACTTATAAGCACCTTTAAGACCGTAGAGCATCTCCAAATCATACCTTCTATTCTTTACGAGAAAATAATCTACAAATGCTACACCGAAGACCGGGACGAATACCGAACCGATCCAAAGGAGGAACCATTCGTAATGGTAAACCTTTTCACCGATCAGCATGGCGAGAATGGCGCTCAGTATCCCAAGCGTTATTATCAAGAGACGTTGCTTTAACCTTGGGAAGAGGTTTTGAATCGATACCGCTGCAGAGTATAAGTCTGCGAATCCATTATCGACTTCATAGATCAATATCAATACTAAAGCGAAGGCGCCCAAATGGACGAGCATGATCGCCGAGACCACGTCTGTCGTACCCATCGAAAGGATCAAAATCGCACCTACTCCATAACCTATCACATTCGCTATAATATAGCCGATGAATGTGCCCCAGAATCCTTCTTTAGAATTACGTGCGAATCGGTTGTAATCGGCTATGAGAGGCATCCAAGAGATGGGCATCGCTATAACTATATCCATGGCAAGGAGTAAAGGTAAATCCCCTTGAGCTGGTAATGCGATCAAATCTAAGAAGTTACGTGTAGTTAAAGCCGAATAAGCGATCCATACCGTGGAACCGTACAAAATCCAGAATGCGAATTTCTCCAACCATTCTCTCACCACCGCTATCGGGCCTACGATACCCATCAACACACAAAAGGTTGTGAAGATTATGACCCATAGATAGAAGTTAGAGTACCCAAAGGCACTCTTTGAGATGTTGTTCGCTGCTAAAGCCATTACCACTATCTCAAATACCGTCCAACCTACCAGTTGGATGATATTTAGAATGCTAGGGAGGTACGAGCCATAGATTCCGAAGGAGGGTCTTAATACGACCATCGTGGGAATGGCATTATCACTACCCATGACTCCTACGAGTGCCAGAGGTAAAGAGCCTATGATACTACCAACGATTATTATAAGGAGTGCAGCATTAAGGCTCAGTTGAGGTACTAACAGTGAACCAGCCCAGAATACGAGTAAGCCTTTACCTAAACTCGTCCATAAAATAAAGTAATCGATAAATCTCAGATAGCGATAATCCTTAGAGACTGGCTCGATGCCCCACTCGGGAGGGAAACGGATCTTCATTTTAACTCAACAATCAAATCCATATATTTCTCGATTATGGTGAGCATCTCTTCTTCACGCTTCGAAATACCAGAACCTTTATCATCCTTGAGTGAAGTGCCTTTATATGCATTGGCGATAAACGTTTTAGATTTCGTTAAGAGCTGAAGGATCCTCTGAATATTACCCATGTGAAGGTAGATCGATAGATCGTTGATGAATAAAATCTCCGTCGGCTTTAACATAAATTCTGTGATCAACTTATCGATATTGATCGCATTCTCTCGAGCAAGTTCTAATACCTCATTACTAGTTCGCCCCTCTAATCGAGGTGCTCTTACTCTATCCGGCTTCAGATAATTCACAAATCTTACATAATCCGTATAGGATTCTAACCTCTCTCCAACCTTACCATAAATTGACCTTATCGAAGGAGAAGGGGCCATATCTATGACCGTTATCTTATTCGAATAACCGCCCTCTACCGCCTCATTTAATAGCTTGGCTGTAAGTCTGGTCTTACCCGTATTTAAATCACCTACGATAAGAACCTTCTTATTCAAAAGATCCCTAAAATGATATTCTCTCAAGGATACCTCTCTTCTTTAATGCGGTGAGGATCAAGTACCCTATCGTAGCTCCAGGTATGCTGCTGAATAAGAATGATACTAGGAATAGTTGCCATTGGGCCGTTAAGCCGAAGAATGATACTTTTATCGTGAGCCCAGTCAAAGGGGCTACGATAAGTGCGCTGATGAATGCACCCAAACTCGTTCCAATGGGCTCGAAGAGTGCAGCAGTATTTCTTTTCATTATGTATCGGTAGATCAGGCCCACGATGATCGCGCCCGGTATTCCACCCGGGAATGCGTGTACAGTACCAGTTCCTATACTGACCCTTAGAATACCGATGGCCAGCGCAACGAAAGCACCATACCACGGACCTAGTATAACTCCTGAAATACCATTGATCATGTGTTGAAATGGATAGAGTTTAGGTCCAGCACCTACCGGTATCGGACCCGGATAGATAGATAGCGCAACCCCTAACGATATCAGCAAGGCTATGAGTGCGATTCTCTTCGCTACTGCCATACCACTTACACGAAGAATGGACATACTTATAAGTATGTTAATAAATCACTTATAATATGCACCCGCCTTGTGAGATCATGGTCAAGGACTTTTTACCCGCACTAAAGGGCCTGATCGCGCATAGGTTAAAAGAGAGGAATATAGGTCAATGGAGGATGGCCCGTATGTTAGGTGTCACTCAAGCTGCGATCAGCCAATACCTCTCAAAAGATCCCCAATACTACTTTAAAAGGTTGGATGAATTGGGTATCAAAAGGGATGAAGGCATTAAGATTGTAGAGCTTTTATGTGAAGACCTATTTATAAGTCAGGTCGATGCTTTACGTACGCTATACACCATTTGGAGGAGGTTGTTGGCTGAAGGTAGATTATGTGATGCACATCGACGTCTATATCTAATCGATAAAGATTGTGACATCTGCATAAAGTTATTTAGGGCTGAAGTTATCGATCGAGCGAAGATTCAGGTATTAGAGGATTTGAAGAGGGCTGTAAGGATCCTTGAAACCTCTCCCCACTTTTCGTACATCATGCCCGAAGTTTCGGTGAATATTGCATCAGCGATCCCCAATGCAAGTATAGAGGCCGATATCGCAGCAATCCCCGGAAGGATCGGTAGAGTGCATGGTAGGGCGAAAGCGATGATGGATCCGGAGTTTGGGGCTTCTCGCCATATGGCAAGGATACTTCTGTGTGCAATGCACTACAGTAAAGATGTTAGAGCTGTGATCAATGTAAAGTACGATGACAAGATCGATAAAATCCTTAAAGAGGTGGGTTATAGTCTAATTTATATAGAGCAGGTAGGCCCTCCACGTGCTGGTGTCGATGTGGTCGTTGAAAGCTTTAACGATAAATTATCGAAATTGGGAAGAATTCCAAAAGTCGTGATTCATAAGGGTGGGATAGGTATAGAACCGATGACCTATATCTTTGGAGGATCTGCTACCGAAGTTGCGGAAGAAGCTACCAGAATCGCAAGTGAATACATCCGTAATTCGTAATTCGTAAATACTTATCTTTTGATACGTTATTCAGTATTCAATTAACTCTATAAACTCTATACTAATGCTATTGGCTGCTGAATATCGACCTTCCTCTGCACCGCTGCTTGTATGAATTTGACGAAGATTGGTTCTGGAGCATTCGGTCTACTGATAAACTCTGGGTGGTATTGAGTTGCAAAGTAGAATGGATGTCTCGGTACTTCTAAGATTTCAGCCCTTTTCCCTCCATCGCTGTAAGCTGAAAAGATCATGCCAGCATTCTCCAACGTTTCAAGGTATGCTTGGTTCAATTCGTACCTGTGTCGATGCCTCTCTCTGATGATCTTCTTACCATAGATCTTAAAAGCATTGGTACCTTCTTTGATCGTTATTTCATGCCCGCCAAGTCTCATGGTCGCCCCCATTTCTTTTACATTCTTTTGCTCGGGAAGTAGATCTATTACAGGGTGTGGTGTTAAGGGATCGAATTCGGTAGAATTCGCCCCAATCAGGTTTACAACGTACCTCGCAAATGCTACTACTGCCAATTGGAAGCCGAGGCAGAGCCCTAGGTAAGGTATACTGTGTAGATATGCGTAATTGGCTGCCATGATCTTACCCTCAATCCCCCTTTTACCAAAGCCTCCGGGCACGAGGATACCATGAAAATCCTTCAGTATAGAGAGTAGCTCTGGCTTATGTTCGAGCTCTTCCGAATCGATCCATTCGGCGCGAACTCTTACACCTTGTGATGTAGCTGCATGGATCAAAGCATGATTAATACTAACATAACTATCAACTAAACTCACATACTTGCCAACAATAGCGATTTTGACCTCATCTTTAGCATTCAAAAATGAATTTAAGAATTGGTTCCAATCGTGCCAATCGATCCCTTTGTAGTTTAGTTGTAGCTTTTTACATATGTATGAAAGTGCTCCCTCTTTTTCCAGTATCTGTGGTACTTCATATACTATGCTCACATCGGGATTGGATATCACACCATCATATTCGACACTCGTGAATAGTGAAATCTTCCTTTTTGATTCTTCGGATAGATAATCCTTACAACGCACTATGATCATATCCGGTTGTATACCGATGCGCCTCAATTCCTGTACGCTATGTTGTGTAGGTTTTGTCTTCTGCTCTCCAACGGGCTCCAGTATGGGTGCAAGTGTGACATGCACAAATAATGTGTTAGATGTACCTTCTTCTAACCTCATCTGGCGTAAGGCTTCGAGAAACGGTAGCCCTTCTATATCCCCTACTGTACCTCCACATTCAACCAATACTATATCTACAGAGCTCTTTTGGGCTATCGTTCTGATCCTTCTCTTAATTTCATCGGTCACGTGAGGGATGATCTGTACACATCGACCTAGGTAAGTACCTTTTCGCTCCTCTTCGATGACGCGCTTATACACCTGACCAGCGGTGATATTATGCTCAGATGTTAAGTTTTGATTTAGGAAACGTTCATACGTCCCAATATCCATGTCCGTTTCGCCACCATCGTCCGTAACGAATACCTCACCATGGATCAATGGGTTCATAGTACCAGCATCGACGTTGAGGTATGGATCGATCTTTATACATGTCACCTTAAAGCTTGCCAACTGGAGGAGTTTCGCTATAGAAGCAGTAGTAACCCCCTTCCCTAACCCCGACATCACCCCTCCAGTAACAAAGATGTATTTGGGCATAGTTATCCAAGCTGACTAACGATAATTAAACCTTTTGAGTTTAACGTAGATGACTTTTAAGAGAAGATCTTTATCATCTATTATCATCTATCATCCTTCACAATCCTTCATCATCCTAATATCGGGTGTATAGGAACGGTAAGATCACTGATATCGACATAACATCTATACATCTTATCTAAATTTGAAATTACCGTCAATAATGATGGAAGGGGTTTCTGTAAAAATTCTGCCTTTAGATTCGTCAGAACTTCGTAAAGGTTGTGATTCGCTTCTTCAACCCTCTTCAAATCCTTTTCATCTTTAGAGAGAAATGCTTTTACGGCGAGCTTCTGACTCTCTTCTAAAAATGTTCTAACCTTTAACAATCGGTCACTCAATTCTTTGCTCAGATCTTTTGAAATAGCGTGAAGATTCTGAACGAGCTCGACGGCAGCATCACCCGCAGCCTCAAGAATTGTAGCCGCTACACGGTAATCTAAACAATCTACAGCGCTCAATCCATAGGTATTGGCCAACCTTTGGTTTAACACGGCACTTCTCAACATTCGTACAAGTAGAAAGTAGATTCTATCCACTTCATCATCTCTCTCAATAATGACTTTTGCTAGATGTTCATCATTCTCTATAAGTGAAGTAATCGCATCCTTGATCATGCCCATTACCAACATATGCATCCTCATGAACATCTTGGTGGGGTTAAGTGTCGTGGGTTCAGGAAGGAATTGTAACGTTATAGAATGTGCATCCTCTTCGACGATCTCTAAACCGATCAACCTTCGGACCCCCTTCTTTATACCCTCTCTATCTTTGTAATCGATCCGTTTATTCCCGAAGATTTTGATCACATCATAACCTAACAGGTAAGCTCCAGTGATCTTATCTACTAAACGCTCTAAATCTTCAGCCAGATAAGGTATGTTGATCTCATACGATCTCTTCTCCTCGCCTCGAAATGGATGAAGTAAAAGCCCTCCATCGATGGTCGTATCGATCGCGATTATACTACCTTTCTTCAAACCGTACCGCTCTACCCATTCTTTTGGTAGAGAGATTAAGATCGTCCCTCCGCCCATCTCCTGCGCTTTGCGGAGTTCCAAACTTTTACACCTTAATGATCGTGATAATGCATTTGTGATAAATAAACATTCTAAATGTATCGTTACAGTTAGAGATGGACGAGGTTATAGGATGATGAGCTCCTTCGGGAATTTTGTTAAAATTTCTACACCATGTGAGATGTGGATCGTGTCTTCAATCCTGACTCCGTATCTATTTGGAATGTAGACCCCAGGCTCTATCGTCACCACATCATCTTTCATTAACTTATCATTCGAGCCCGGCCCCAGCCATGGGGGTTCATGAACCTCTAAACCCACACCATGGCCAGTGGAGTGGATGAAATACTCTCCCAAACCTCTTTCGATCAACCTATCTCTACAGACCTTATCTACATCTCTACACAAAGCCCCATCGGTCGCACTTTTTATACCCAATTCTTGAACTTCTCTAACTACTTCATAAATCTCTTTAATCTCGTTCGATACACTTCCTAAACCAAAGGTTCGAGTTGCATCGGCCACATAGCCTTTATACATGAAGAATAGATCGATTATCACCAAATCGCCCGGATTTAACCTTCTATCGGTAGGCTCTGCGTGTGGATATGAAGTATTTGGTCCCGAGGCGACTATGATCGGAATGGTTGCAGTAGTGATGGAGGGTGTGCAACCCATCGAGATCGCTTTTGAAAATAGCTTCGCAGCGACCTCCCTCTCACTTATGCCCACGGTTAAGATCTCATTAACTG
Source organism: Nitrososphaerales archaeon (assembly GCA_025058425.1). Lineage (NCBI taxonomy): Archaea > Thermoproteati > Nitrososphaerota > Nitrososphaeria > Nitrososphaerales > Nitrososphaerales archaeon. The sequence goes on along the minus strand of JANXEG010000008.1, from coordinate 21,657 downwards.
CTTCGAACAATTCATCGATCATCGCCGCAACCTTTTTTATACATGAGATTTCGAACTCATCCTTCCTCCTCCTCAATTCGTAATAGAATTGTGGATCGAACTTTACATTCTGGCCCATGGCCTCTCTAACTCTATCGGCGATGGATACTCGAGGATTATCGAATAATACCCTCCTCCCTTTCAAGCGCTCTATAATAACATCGTAGAGGGATGAACCGATCTTAACACCTATCACCTCACAATTTACAGATTGAGATTCGGCCCTACTCTTATCCAAGATCTGTGTATAAATCAGAGTTTTAGACTCATCGATCATTACTACACCATTACCCCAAAAGCCGGTTAAATAGTACAAATTTTCAGGGCTACTCGCTACCACAACATCGAACCCTAAACTCTTAGCAGATTTGAGGGCCCTTTCCCTTCGCTCATTTACGATACTCGTAGCTATATGCATACCAAGATCATAACATAGGATATCGATTTAAATGATGCGAATATTATCGAAGTGAACACCATCAAGAAATAAAGATAAAATCTGCCATTGAGCTCTAAATATTTAAATAACTTAGTAAATTTTATTAGATTTGAGAAGCAAAATCTTCGAATAAAGATAAGAGTTGTGAATGACTTGGCCCCTTCATCGTTTAGGTATGCTGTGGAGGACTTGTTAAAGTGAAAGTGAATGTAGGGTTGAGATCATTTATTCATATACGAGTTGGAATTTTTTCGAATATGCCGAAATCGATGATGGAGGTTTAATCCATGTCCTTTATCACGAAGTTAGAGATAAGAGGCTTTAAATCCTTGGGTGATAAAACCGTCACCCTTAACTTCGGTAAAGGGTTGACGGCAATTACAGGGCCCAATGGTAGTGGGAAGACCAATATTTTAGATGCGATCCTCTTTGCCATAGGTGAAAATAGTCCGAAGAAGTTGAGGGTTACTAAACTTGCAGATCTGATTTACGATGGGGGCCCGAACGCATCATACAAACCCTCGAGTTGTAGAGTAACGATCACCTTCGATAATACATTACGCACTCTGCCGATAGACTCCGACTCAGTTACTATCTCACGTGAACTTAAAAGTACTGGAGAGAGTGTATATTACCTCAATGGTAAGCCTGTACAGAAGAATACCCTTTCTGAAATTCTAAGTGTAGGTTTAATCTCTCCTGATGGGATCAATATAGTCCCTCAAGGTATGGTTACGAGGATCGCGGAGCTTCTACCCGATCAAAAGAGGGCTTTGATAGAGAATATCGCCGGTGTAGCTGAGTTCGATCAGAAGAAGGCTGAGGCGATGAAGCAGTTACAAAATGCTGATGTAAAACTTCAAGTAGCTATGGCCAGAATTGGTGAGATAAAGAGTAGGGTCGAATCGTTAGAGGAAGAAAGAAATGATCAATTAAGGTTAAGACAGTTGGAGAATGAGATTCGATGGTTAAAGGCCGTTTTAACATCGAAAAATCTTATCGCTACGCGTGAAAGGATCGAGAGACAGAAGCAGGTAATCAGAGATTGTGTGAAGAAGATAGATGAAATTCAAGGTAAGATCTCAGAAGTAAGGCACAAGATTCAAGCCTTAGAGAGTGAACGAAATGATTTCATATCTACCGTCATGGAGGGGCCGAGTGGCAAGCAGCTTGAAATCGAATTCGAAATCGTTAAGATTACCAGTGAATTAGATCGGTTGAATGTGGATATCGAAGAAGCCCGAAGAACAGTGTTAAAGATCGATGAAGATCTACCCCGCCTTCAACAGATGAATGAGAATTTGGTGAAAGAGATTGAGGAAAGTGAGCAGAGGATCGATCAATTGAAGATCACTCTAAATGATCTGGAGAGGGCGAAGAAGGAGGCGGAGAACGAATGCAAGAAGGTAGAGAGAAGGATCGAAAGGCTCAAAGGGCAAATCTCTCGATCGAATAAAATGTTAGAATCGTTAAAAGAGCGTTTATCAAAGTATAGTGAAATTCAAAGGTCTATAACTATGAAGATTGAGGCTCTGCGCAACGAACAGAGTGTTTTAAATGAGCGGTTAAGTTTACTAAAGGACAAATCGAACTCATTCTCAGAGACTTTAAAACAATTGGAGGCCAATATCAAAGAATTGGAGAATCTGAAGAAGATCGATACCGAATCATTAAACCAGATCAACAGATCCATATCCAATCTATCGGCCATTAGAGAGAGGCTAGAGAATGAAATTGAGAATGCAATATCTATACTAGAGAAGGTTAGAGGGGCTGTAATAAAGTACGATTCCCAGAGGTCCATCATCGAGCAGGTGTTGATCGAGGAGTTGAGCTTTCGAAGGTTAAAGGAGTTGGCAGATGGGGGTTTGGTAGAGGGTTTTATCGATAAATTTGAGAATATTATATCTTACGAGCCTCAGTATGAAAGGGCGGTCTTAGCGATCGGTAAGAAGTGGATGAAGACCGTCGTTGTAAGAGATTTGAATGCCATGTTAAAAGTAGCTGAGTTGATAAAGAAATTTAAGATCGGCCGTTTGACGATCATCCCGCTCAGTGAAATTTCAGATACTTCTAAGGTAAATCCTCCAAATGTGGAGGGTGTGATCGGTGTATTGGCAGATGTGATCAAAGTTAGAGAAGATAAGGAAGATTTTAACGGTCTAGTGAACTTTATCTTTGGAGATACGGTCCTTGTGAATTCCACACGATCTGCATACATAGTCGCATCGAGAGGTTTTAGGAGTGTCTCTCTCAATGGTGATATATTCGAACCGAAGGCGATGGCTTTTGAGACGGGTTTGATCAAAAAGTTGACTCAGATCGTAAGATTGATCGGAGATGAGAGATCATTCTCCACGGTGAAGGAAGCACTCTCTTCGCTTAGAAAGCTCATCAATAAGAGAAAACTCGATCTACAAAGGTTAGAGAAGCGTTCCAAAGCACTTGAAAAAGAGATGGTGAAGAGGGCTCTACACATGGAGCGTTTGACGGCAGATCTGATCAACTTTTCTAAATTGGCCAAAAAGTATAACAGACTTAAGAAGCTCGTAGATAAGAAGGTCGATAAGATCCTAAATGCTCTGAAGAAGTTAGAAGAGAGGATCAAAAGGTTAGAGAGTCTTAAGATGTCTGTCGAGGAGAGGTCTCAAATTTGTAATAAGAAGATAGAGGAGTTAAATCTGGAGAGATTGAGAGATGAATTATCCTCTTTAGAGAAGAAGCGCTCATTCTACATTAGCTTTATTGATAATACTTCTGCTCAGATCAGAGATACACTTACGCAACTGACTAGAGAAGATGGAAATCTGAATCATAACCTTCGCCCGAGTCTTGATAGGGTGAATAAAGAGATCGAACAATTGAAGAATGAGCGAGAAGAGAGATTGAGATTCATAAAAGAGAGTGAAATCAAGGTTAAGGAGTTATCGAGCAAACTCGATGAATTAAAGAGCGAGGAAGCCAATATAATAGAATCTTCGAAGAAGTCACGCCCGATTTTAGAGAGCTTCGAAGAAAAGTTAAAAGCTTTAAAGGGTGAGGAGGAGGAGTTAAAGAAATCTTTTCTCAATTTGGAGAGGGAGCGAATAAATGCAGAGAAGAGTTTAGAAAGGCTCTTAGAGGCTGAACGGCACTTTATAGATGAGTTAAATCTACTTGGATACGGTGAACCTATCGAGGTATTTGAGAATGCAGAGTTGATATTAAAGCAGTTGACGAGAGAGTATGAGCAATTGAAGTATGGTGTAAATTTACTGGCAGATCGTAGCTATAAAGATGTATTTATCAATTATAAGAATCTGTCTTTAAGGAAGAACCAATTGGAGATGGAGAGGGATGCTATTATAAAGTTCATCGAGAATATCGAAGCGGAGAAGAGGAGGGTCTTCTTAGATGCTTATGGCAAGATCGATCGAGAATTACGCTCGATATTTGCAAGATTGACCGGTGGAAAAGCGTGGTTAGAGATCGAAAAGCCCGATGATATCTTCTCTGGTGGAATATATCTGATGACCGAGTTTCTTGGTAAGGCTCCTAGAGAATCGAGCTTAACGAGTGGTGGTGAGAAGACCGTCTCAGCCCTCGCATTTATCTTAGCGATTCAATCCGTTTATCCATCGCCCTTCTACCTATTCGATGAAATCGATGCACATTTAGATCTAGTGAATAGCGAACGTTTGGCTGAATTGTTAAAGGAGAAGGCTGAAGATAGACAGATCATCATCATTACATTAAGAGAGTCGATAATGTCAAGATCATCCTTAATCTATGGCGTATATATAGAGAATGGTGTCTCCAAATTTGTGAAGTATAAGCCGAGTGTGGAGGTGGTTGCGAAGAGTGAATGATGTAAGGCCAATCCTTTCCAAACCTCCCTTAAATATATTGGTGAATCCCGGAGCGATTAAGAATCGAAGGATTTGGGAGATCGATCTTAAAGATCTTCTGGATAAACTCCTCAAGGTATTGGCAGATGTTGAATCTTTAGATATAAGGATCTGTGCTTCAGCCGCTTTAACATCGGCGATCATCTATAGATTAAAGGTCGAAACCCTCTTTCTATTTGAGAAGTTAAAGGTAGAAAGAAGACCAGCAACGACGATCGAACCCCCTCAAATACTGTTGATGCCCTTCAGATACGAATTAGCCTCGACGACGATCGAGGATCTTTTAAAAGCGTTGGAGAAAATTCTCAGCGAAATACTTTCACAGGGTGATAAAAAAGAGAAGCCTGAAGCTGAATTGACCGATTATGAACCTCTAATTAAAGTCGACTCATTCATTGCTTACATTCAAGAAAGGCTCGCATCATTCAAAGATGATCTACTGAATACACTTAACAAAGTTAACGAAATTCTCTTTAGTGAATATATTCAAGGATTTGCGTTAAATGAGGCTATGAGAATTTTTATCTTGTTATTATTCCTTGCGAATGAAGGGGTTATTCGATTGGAGCAGTTTGAAGATGATATAAAGATTTTGAAAGTCGATAACTATGACAACAGAGGATAATGATAAGGAGATACAGGCACGCATCGAAGCTGCACTCTATGCTTCAGGCCGACCTCTCTCTCCAGAAGAGTTGGCAAAGGCTGGCGGGATAAGATCAAAACGTAAAGCGGTCAATATCGCGCGCTCTTTAGCGAAGTTGATCAACTCCACATTGAGCTCTATCGAAATCATCGAATTACAGGATCATAAGTTCGTTATGCAACTTAAACCCGAGTATAATAAGATAGCTAAAAGATTCTCCACAAAACCCCTTTTACCATACTCCGTTTTAAAGACCCTATCATACATAGCTTACTTCCAACCGATCTCGAGTCAAGAATTGGTCTCTCAAAGGGGCTCACAGGTATATCATCATTTAAAACTCCTTGAAGATCTAGGTTTTATAGTTGGGGAGCGTTCGGGGAGGACCTATATTTATAAGACTACGGCCGCATTTTCCGATTACTTTGGATTGAGTAGAGATCTGAATACACTCAAACAGCAATTGGCGAAGGCCAAATTGGGAAGAATGGTCAAAATCAAATGATGGCCAATCTTTTATCTGCTTTCGAAGGTATCTGATCGGCATGACTTTCATATTCTTTAAAGAGTGATTCATCGCGTTTGGGTGAAAAAGAAGTTAAAAGAAGAGTTTAGGCAAAAGAGCGATCGATGAAGATGTTAGCTATCAAATCGGTATTTATATAGGGAAGATTCCATTATCATTGAGGTTATCATATGCGCCTTCCACTAGGTAAGTTACCATTACCGATTCTGGAGAAGTACGTTTTGAAAAGAAGGGGAAGGGAATCGCCAAACTGCATCGTAGGTCCAGGGCCAGGTATAGACTTCTCCGTTATTAAATTAAATAAAAGATACTTAATCGTCTCATCCGATCCTATAACTGGTGCCGAGAAGGATGTAGGATGGCTCGCCGTTAATGTGAGTGCCAACGATGTCGCGACGAGTGGGGCAAGGCCTCAGTACGCCAGCTCCATTATACTATTTCCTGAGAATTCTGATATCGAGATGATCGACACGATTACTCAGCAGATCGATCGTGCCGCGAAGAGTTTAGGGATATCTATCGTAAGTGGACATTCGGAGATTACACCCAGACTCGATCGGCCGATCATAATCATGACCACCTTCAGCATAACCGATCGATACGTTACAGCTAAAGATGCTAGAGTGGGGGATTGTATTCTGATGACGAAGAGTGCTGGTATTGAGGGTACATCGATACTCGCAGAAACCTTTAAAGATAAATTGACTCAAATCGATAAGAACTCGTTGATCAAAGCATCGAGGATGATCGAAAAGATCAGTATAGTGAAGGAGGCCGTTCGAGCCTTTGCTACGGGCTGCGTACATGCGATGCACGATCCTACTGAAGGAGGTATTTTGAATGGAGTTTATGAGATGGCCCTCGCATCCAATCTAGGTTTTACGATCTATGAAGAGAAGATACCTGTCGATGATGTTACGATGAAGATCTGCCTCTCCTTAAATGTCGATCCTTTGAAGTTGATCAGTTCGGGCACTTTACTGATGGCTGTCGATCCTAAGTATGTTGATAGAGTGTGTAGGGCTCTAAATGCTATAGGTGTTAAAGTCAGCGAAATCGGTGAATTTACCGATGGGGAGAGGATCTTGATCAGACGAAGTGGCACAAGGGAAAGGATCGATTCAAGTATAACGGACGAACTATGGACGCTCTTAATGTAGCTTAAATCTTCCAAAGTATCATTCAAAATTATTTAAGAAATAAATTCGAAGGGGATAATCCTAAAAGATTGCATAACATTAGAGAAATCGAGTTAAAGATAGCTTATCTGCCAACATAAAAAGATAAAAAGATAAAAAGCCCACTTAGAATGTTAAAAAGATAGGATTTACTCGCTAAACCTTTTAAACCTTTTTTATTTCTCGACAATCTCAGCGAGTTTGATTACAATCTTCACTACATCCATGGCCGTTCTGCCCAAAATCGTGATCATCGGTTCTTTTCCATAATCGCCCGTATGATAAATCACATCAGGTACTTCACCTATACTCCTTATAGCCTGTTCAGCACCCCATGCTGTACTCATCCCTTCCACACTCTTAACTTCAGGCGGCTCCAACCTTCGATCATAATATGAGACCTTTAACCCAATCTTCTTACAAGCCTCTACAAGCCCTTCGGAGTACTTAATATTCATACCGGCCCTGATCGATGGATTATGCTTCATCGCTGTGAGTACGGTCTTCGCTACATGAGATGAAGCACCGAATTCAGGTGGCATAGAGGCCTTTACACCACCATCCCACTTAACGATACGCCCAGGTACCGCTGCTACATCCTCTACGCTACTTGCATAAGGTAAAGCGAAGACCAGATTGCTTTGAGATTCGGGTATGAGCCTCTTAACCTCTGGATGTGCCTCTAACACTCGAATCGCTTCTTTAATGCTCTTTATTACAAAGTACTTTTCACTATCATTTATCAACTTTGCCATGGGATTTACCGGACCCTTCCCTCTACCTACATGAAATCCGAACTTTATCGAAGTGTACACAAAATCCTTTGCGATCTTAACGGCTTCCTCTACACCAAATCCTTTAGCCAATAGCGCGGCTATGGCTGAGGCGAAGCAACAACCTGTCCCATGGGTGGTATCGGCATCCAACCTATCCCCAACGTACCTCTTCACCTCACCTTTGTAATACAAAGTATCTACAACCTTATCCTCCGTCGATAGATGGCCACCTTTCACAACGACCGCTTGAGGGCCCAACTCCGCTATCCTCCTCGCTGCGACTTCAGCATCGTGCAGATTCCCAATATTCATATTGGCAAGTATTTCGGCCTCCATACGATTCGGTGTTACAACGATCGCTAAGGGAAGGAGCCTTTCGATCAGAGTATTTACCGCATCCTCTCTGAGGAGCCTCGCCCCACTCTTCGCCACCATAACCGGATCGACAACTATTGGTAATCGATACTCCATAACCTCATCCGCTACAAGGTTGATCACATCTTTTGTATGGAGCATGCCCGTCTTTACAATATCTACACCGATATCCTCTACTACAGCTTCGATCTGTGCTTTTATAATATCTAATGGGACATCATGAATTGCACTCACACTAACGGTATTTTGGGCTGTAATCGCGGTTATTACACTCATTCCATGGACACCAAAGGCAGCAAAGGTTTTAAGATCCGCTTGAATACCGGCCCCTCCGCCAGAGTCGGAGCCCGCGATCGTTAAGGCACGAATCGGTTTAATATTCATACTTCAACTACTACACAACATAAATCACATAAATACTTTTACAATGCAATCGTGAAGAGTCGATGAACCAAATTCGATAGAGTAAGATTACAAAACTTTTGATTCTTATACCTTTTCAGAAATGGTCCTCAGTTAGGCCGTGCTCATCATCAGTCGAAACTTCAGGGCAGGTCAGACTCAGCATTCACCATCAAATATTAAATTCTACTTTAAATCCTTTTTGAAGTCTCCTCACATTCTATCATAGTATTTAACGATCCACAACTACCATTCGAAAGGCAAAATTTCCTAAAAAATTCTACATCCCTTTCTTCATCATCTATGAAGATGATGATCGAAATTAAGGGTGTAGATCATTAGATCATGTAGCTCATATATATGCTCTACAATAAAAGTCGTAAAGTCGCATTATATTTAAGAGACAGCAAAAACTTATAATAAAACCTCAAATTAATGAGGAAAAAGATACTTACAAAGGTGAAGAGGATGGAGTGGAATGTTATGAATAAAAAAGTTATGGATAAGTCGGTATATAGAAGAAGGCGCAGATTGTGGCTTACCTTATTCATCACGATCGTTATAATCGACTTTCTAATACCCTATACCATATTAAAAGATATTGCAAGCTTTTACGCTTCATATATGTTTTGGACCGTTTTAACGCTCATCACCATGATCCTCGGTTACATATATTTATCGGGCTGGAGGGATTGATATGCCCATAGACTCGATCTGGATCTATAGTGCGATAATCATATGGTTTTCGGCTGGGTGTGTACTATCACACTATGCACGTAAACGTATGGGTGCTGGTGTGGCTGAATACTTTATAGCGAATAGAAGGATCACCGCACTCCCATCGGCTATGACTTATGCAGCGACGACCTATAGCGCATTCATGATGGTCGGGCTCGTAGGTTTAACGTACGCCCTCGGCTCTTCCACACTCGGTTTTGAATTGACCTACCTAATAGGCACGGTGATGCTACTGCTATGCTTCGCTCCGAGGATATGGATCGCTGGCAAAAGGTACGGGTTTATAACACCGACCGAAATGTTGGCAAAAAGGTTTGAGAATGTATGGGTTGGTGTAGTGGGCACGATCATCTGTGCAGTAATGATCATTCCTTATTCATCGGTACAGTACATGGGTATAGGTTACCTTGTTGAAGAGCTTTCAGGGGGTAGTGTACCTTTTATCATCGGCTCATTGATAGTGATGTTCGGTGTCTTCGTCTATGCTTATTGGGCCGGTATGAGGTCTGTAGCATTGACCGATATCTTACAGGGATTTATAATGATCGCAACATCTCTCTTTCTACTATTTTATGTTGTGTATAACTTCTTCGGAAGTTGGGAAGCCTATGTAAATAATGTTAGAAGTACTATACCAGACCATTTGAAGGTGAGGTGGGGCTTTGCATCTTATATCGGTCTCACAATACCTTGGTTCTTCTTCGCCATCTCGAATCCACAGGTATTTCAAAGATGTTACATACCAAATAGTGTCACGACGCTAAAGAGGATGATATGGGGATTCACCATATTCGGCTTCATATACACGATCATCTGCACACAACTTGGATTTATGGCGAGGCTCATAATACCAGAGTTGAAGGTTGCGGATCGGGCGATGCCCATATTACTCACAAAGGTTCCAGACCTCGTCGCACTGATAACATTGGTGGGGATCCTCGCAGCCGCGATCTCCACTCTAAACTCCATCATATTAACGTTAAGCTCTATGTGTGGTAGAGATATCTATAGAGCGTTAAAGCCCGATGTATCTGAGAATAAAGAGTTATTCGTCGGGAAGGCCCTAATCCCTATATTCTCTATTGTATGCTTCTTCTTCGCACTCTTCAGACCCGGGTTGATCGCGATCTTATCTGCCATGTCCTCTGGTGGTATGCTGATGCTCGTTCCAACGATATTCGCAACATTCTTCTGGAAGCGTGCTACAGCGATAGGCGCATTGAGTAGTATGAGTGTGGGTGCTCTGCTAGTGGGCATTGGATATGCCTTCGGGATAAACCCGTTCGGTTACTCGATGACCATCTGGGGGCTTATTGTCGCAACATTTTTACTCATAACGGTCAGTTATATGACAAAACCACCTAAAATCGCTGATGAATTTATAAGTTATGTGAATGAAAAGATAAAGGAGCATAATATGTGATTGTATGATATTTTTAATCGAGAGAAGTTATTTTAATCTCGATTAAAATATCGGTTTTTGAATTTTTTGGTTTAAAGTATATCTTTACCTTCCCACTTTATATGTGTTGATGTCATTTCTACGTAGAAGATTATTAAAGTATATCCTAGCACTATCTGTAGGCATCGGTAGCTTCATCATCATCAAGAACCTTCTAAATTCGATAACGACCAAAAAGTACAATGGTGAGCAAGTTCAATATCCACAATCACCGATCGGGATCGGAAGCGTGGTAAAACTACCGGAGGTTAGGCTTAAGAGCGATTTTTCGATCGAAGAGGCATTATTAAAGAGGAGATCTATAAGAGATTATAAGGATGAACCGTTGACACTTCAAGAAGTCTCTCAATTACTCTGGGCCGCTCAAGGGATTACAGATCCAAGAGGTTTTAGAACGGCACCATCGGCTGGTGCAACGTATCCACTTGAGGTATATGTCGTGGTGGGTAACGTATTAGGACTCGAAAAGGGTGTTTATAAATACAATCCCCATGAAAATAAGCTTGTAAAGGTGCTGGATGGAGATAAGAGGCGTGATTTAGCCATCGCTGCTCTGCATCAAGAGTGGGTTGAAAGGTGCGCTATAGATCTGGTATTCACAGCGATCTACAGGCGAACGACATCAAGGTATGGCGATAGAGGGATTAGATACGTTCATATGGAGGTGGGGCATGCAGCACAGAATGTGTATCTACAGGCGGTATCATTAAAACTTGGGAGTGTGGTTATTGGAGCGTTTTACGATGATCAAGTAAAGAAGATTTTGAACCTACCGGCCGATGAAGAACCGCTCTACATACACTCGATCGGTAGAGTATGAAGTAATCGCAGAGAGAATATGGTAATATGGTAATGTGCATAATGGAAAATAAAAATAATATAAAAAATAAAGTAGGGGGTTTTATTGATTTATGATTCTTTAAGGTGCCCTTTGGTATGGAATGTGTTCTGGTAATGTGATAGATAGAGTACCACGATACTGTGAAAATTTACCCGTTTCTAACCAGCCATAATTTATCGTCAACGAATAAAGGTTCAATGTAGATGGTGATACTACGCTCCTCTTCTCTTCTTCCATATTGAACGATGGATACATCAGATCGCCCTTAACATTACTATGCTCCAAACCTAACGCGTGGCCGAATTCGTGGGCTACAAGATTCTCTATACCCGTTAAGGTAAGCCCTTTCACACCGATGATTATATCGACCGATTGTATGGCGTAATCCGTACCGACTCTTTTAAAGGATAGCTTTGTAGAACCGAGTATGTAGCCCGGTGCTATCTTGTAGTGGTATGTAATCGTTACATCGGGTGGTGCCTTCATTAGGGTTTCGTTCACACCTTGTACATACACGATAAAGTTTATCTTATCGAGCCAAGGGTAGTCTGGTAATGTATCGTTATTCCAATCCTGTTTAGAGAACCATGTTAACGATACCTTCCAACGATCGATAGCCCTCCTTCCAGCAGATACTTCGGGAGAATTTGGTAAGTATACATTCGGCTTGATCAGCACGCTTATCGTCGTATCATCCCACGCAGCTGCACCTCTATTCGGAGCGTCCGCAAGGCTCTGCTTTAGAGGTACTTCCTTCCTCGGCTTCTCAACATCTCTTGGTGGTATTTTAATCCTCTTTGCAATATCCTTTAGGATATCTTTAAGGATATCATGGGCTTTCTTTACGTCATCCAGAGCGCCTTTCTTATCTCCAACTAAAAGTTTATCTTTCGCACTTTCGATCAACTTCCTCGCTTCCTCAAGCCTCTTCATCAGATCATCCACTTTGACTCCACTTTTAGCCAACCTTTCGATCGATTTCTCTACATCATCTAACAGCTTTTCGATCCCTTTGAAGAAATTCTTGATCCTCCAACCTATCGTCCAATCGCTGATGAGCCTCAACGCCCTGAATGCTTCTTCAATATTTCTATTCGCTTCACCGAGCAAATGTGCGGCTCTTGTTACATTTCTCTTCTCGAGCGCAGCTCTTGCATCCTTTAGATTATTTTCAGCCTCTGTTAGATTTCCTTTGACCCATTCGATATACCTTTGATTCTCTGATGTTTCCTTTATATATGCTATAACATCTTTAATCCTCTTGATCCTTTCTTCTATTCGCTCTATCGCTACCAGAATACCTCTGCCCCTTTCTTCTTCAACCTCTCTTCCTTCCTTTGGTGTTATGTTAAGGGACTTTATCGCCTCTCTAAACCTCTCCTGAGCTCTATTTGCCCTCTCAAAAGATTTACTATATTCACCCTTCTCCAAGTAGTATTTAGCTTCTTTGAGCAGAGCTTCACCTTCGCTTATCATCTTATCGGCTTTTGTAACATCGATACCTCTACTTCTTGCACGCTCTCTGAACTCAATAGCTATTTCATAGGCGTGTTGAGCGATCTCGATGAACTTCTCCGCCTTCGTCTGATCCTGCCACGTTGCATAGGCTGAGAAAGTTGGTACTATCATCGATGAGATTAATAGAGTTGATAGTAAGAGTATGGAGGCGAAGGCAAAGGTTTTGCGCGACATCTTTACCACCGCACTCTATAATGGTTGGTTAGATTGATAAGGGACGCTATTGAACACTCGTTCCACAAATCTTGAAAAACCCGTTCAACATCTACCATATTCATAACCTCTTCACCAACTCTACTTCATTCTGTATGCCTACTTTATTGATCCTCACATAACCCATCCTTTCTAACCTCTTCACCAAACGCCACGTGGTCGACTTCGGGAGTAAAAACTTCTGCCTTATTTCAGATTCCAAGACCTTTCCACCCTTCTCAGCTATAAATCGAAGTACTTCCTTATCTTCAGATCTTAAAACCTTCGCTTCGCCCCTACCCCTTAAAAAGAGTAGAATGCCGATGAGTGATGAAATGACTGTAATGGTAATTATATATTCGATGAATGGCGGTTGAACGATCTTCGTTTCTTCAATCGTAGAAGGTGTAGTTGGTTTGGGCGTAGGTGTAGGGGTGGGAGTGGGAGGAGTGGGAGGAGTGGGTGTCGGTGCAGGTGTAGGCGTTGGAGTTGGTGTGGGTGGTAATGTGGATGGTGGTGATGGTGTGGATGGTGGCAAAGGGATCATCGGTGGAAGTACGTAGCTGATCTCCCAGAATCCTGGAGGTACTGTAAGAACGATTCTCTGATCTCTCGCCGTTATCGATGATGGTAAATCATTAAGATAGATGATGTTGGAGCGTTCGGGCAAAATGATTTTTACTTCATAAGGTAAGTTAAGCTTGATGGTCCATACCTCACCCTCTTTCTGTGTGAGCGTGGGTGTAAAGTAATCTAAAGTTACCTTTGATGCGCCCAATGTAGTGATGGTGATATTTGGTAGCTTTATCGTATAGCTAAGAGGCATATTATCCTCGTCTAGCACGAGCAGATTCCATACAGAATGTGATAAAAGAGGTATAGAGATAGATACGAGGGATTCATCGACATCCAAACTCTGTATTACTTGGGCTACACCATCACGGAAGATGATGATCTCTGTGGATGAAATTGAGTAAGGTTGAGCATAAATTCTAGAAAGGTTTAAGCAGAGTACCATCAGTAGAGCGACTATCAGTATTTGGGAATTGACTTTCAAATAACATGTTATCTACACAATCGTGTATATATTTACTTATTGTTAATTGTTGATACTTCAGGCTATGAACTGTGACTGTGAAGGTGAATCCCCATTGCTGAGGTTAAGATCTATTAAAGATCTCTATCTACCTATTGTAAGAGTAGAGAGTCCTATCGCCACAAATAACAATATCCAGCCGAGTATCAAAATGATCTTTATAATCCTCCTACCTATGGCTACAAACTCAAGGATAAGATAGAGTGCGGTCAATGAGATAAGAAAGCTGATGGCATCAGAGTAGAGTTCGGCCGTTTTCGGTGCTGCTTTGAATAACGTTTCTGCGAGTATACTTCCGATGAAGGATCTTAATGTATCGTAAGCTGTCCTTAAGAATATCAACCCATCCCTTAAGATATCAAAATTTATCTGAACCATTCCATAGAGTTAATTCGTAAAAGATTAATAAGCCTTGTGAATCATCACCAGCCGTTTAGATGTGAGGTTAAAGATCGATATCGATTTGGCGCTAAATCATCAATTTATTCACATACCATATCGGCAAGTATAATAAATTCCAAATGTTTAAAGTAATAAGGAGTTGGAGCTTAAAGATTTAATCCTAAGGTTAAGGGATTTATGCGCTCAATTCTATCAAAACTGTCCATACTTTGATGAAGAAAGGTTAAGGATGAATTATGAGATATTTAAAGAGCACTTTGTTAAGGAGCGTGTCAGCATATTCTATCGCTGTGGAAACCCCGAATCATCTTATAAATGCATTTCAATAATCTTTAACATCGGTAAAGTCATTCGTGAGATCGAATTCAAGTATCCAAGTATCGTGAGGGATGCTACTATAGATTACTATGAATCGAAGGGTATGAAAGGTGTCGGTATGAGCATAGGGGCTGAGCAGTTGTTAAGAGAGTTAGCCACCACATTCTGTGATACATTCCCATCGATCGTAGATAGGGCTTCACATCTGGTTGAAATCATTATGAAGAGGTACCGTTAAAAATCTTCTGCTGAGTTTGATATGAACATCTTGAAGAGATTGGGATTGATCATAAATCCAAAATTGCGTGTTACTGTGCTTACTGGTGCTGGTATCTCTATTGAGAGTGGTGTCCCAATCTTTAGAGGCAAAGGCTCTATGTGGGAGATTCCCGAAGCGAGAAGGCTTGCGATGAGGGCTGGCCCCCCTTGGAATAATAGAGAGACGTGGGAGTTTTACGAATGGAGAAGAAGACTTGTAAGTCAATGCAAGCCCAATGCAGCCCATTATACACTCGTTGAAATGGAGAATTATTTTGAGAATTTCTGTTTAATCACTCAAAATGTCGATGGTCTTCATACCAAAGCTGGTAGTAAGAAAGTTTTAGAACTCCATGGGAATATGTGGAAAGGTAGATGTATGAGATGTGGTAAAGTTATAGATTTGCCAGAGACCCCTTTAAAGAGTCTACCACCCTACTGTGATTGTGGTTATCCATTACGCCCTCACGTGGTCCAATTTGGTGAACCGATAGATAATGAAATTTTGATCAAAGCGATTAATGCGAGTAAAGAGGCAGAGCTATTCCTCGTCATAGGGACATCAGGCGTAGTTTCACCTGCTTCTCAAATGCCTCTTTTAGCACTTGAGAATGGGGCAAAAGTTATTGAGATTAATCCTAATCCCACAGTTTTAACACCCTATATGAGTTTATCGATAAGGGAGAAGGCTGCAGAAGCTTTACCAAGACTTTGGAAGGGCTTCTTTACAGATGATATAAATTCGATATTGGCTCCTTAACTCCGCAATATTAAAAGGCTATTGCATCATCTTTTAAACATGCTCTCCCTTTCCATTCTTTCGATCTCTCTTCTTACCCGTTCTAATTCTAACTCCAACCATCTTTCATAATTTCTCAACTCTAAAAGCTCTTCTTCAACCGATCTTCCTCTCCAAAGTACGAAACCGGGAGGAAAGATTCCAAATCCCCAACGAACCTTGCCCACTCTGAAGGCTCTAAAGGTCGAGAGTGTGAAGAGGATGAAGATCGCTGTGAATATCAAGAACATCAATGTAGTTAGTAGGATGGCGAGCCATCCGGATTCGATCTCAAAACCCCACACAAAAGGGAAGATAAATAATTGCATACCTCTATTAATATTAGTGATTCGTTTAAAATACTTTTCTGAGTAAAACTCTTATCAAGATATGATGAACAAAGGAGAATAAAGGACTTTAAGATATCTTTAATTTTATTCGAACTTAACAATCTTCAAACTTTTAATGAACCATTTATATGCATCTTAATACATAGAAAAAGATGAAGGTGCTCTATTCTGGGCCGGTAGTTCAGCGGTATGAATAAGTAATAATACAAACGCCCGCCTCGCACGCGGGAGGTCGCGGGTTCAAATCCCGCCCGGTCCACTTTTTAGTGAATCGAGAATTGATCGTTCTTTCCTTCTAATCGATGGTTATGAGGGAGAGGGCTAAGTGGGCTAATTCTTATCTGCTTAGGGATATCCAGCGTTGGTTTGATACTCTTACAGCTAAGTCTTATTGATAGCCTATTTATCTTATTTATCTTAGGAATCTTGTTTTTTATTGTGAGGTTAACGAGACTAATCCTAAGACTCAAGGTTGTGAAGACTAGACTTTTCGGATGTTTTCACCGATTTTGTCCGAAGGTTGGAGAGGGGTAAGATTCGTACATTACCAAGGAGACTCTGCTTGGATGTGAGGCTTAAGGTTAATGTTGAGGGCGAAGATAAAACACCAGCCATAGCCAATGAGAGGTTTCTCTTATACCATTGTGATACATCTTTGATGAATAGTTCATTATCTAAAGATGATCGAGTAAAAGATGTTCTATAAGCTAATATCTACCTACATCTATGATCGATGAAAGGTTTAGTATTTACAATCTATGTGAGATATAAAAGAGCATATGAAGAATCTTCTAAACCTAGCAATACATGAACCCATCTTACATGAGAGATTGCGGATCTAATCCTGTTCAACATCCCTATTGGGCCTTTAGTTGATTTAGTGCACTTTCCAAGGCTTTTATGGCACCTTCAATTTTACTTTGCAACTCTTTAAGCCTCTCTTGAAGCTCGAACTTTTCTCTTCTCTCCTTTTCAACTTCCGCTCTAAGCTTTTCGACCTCTTCTTTTGACGGTGCAGCTTCAGTCTCTTTGAGTATGAATGTTAGGACTTTTTCGCCTCTAAGGAGCATCTCATAAGTTTCCCTTACAAGTTTTCCGGCTTCGGTCTTTCCCGTCAAGTGCGCTCTTAGAGTCTGTTCACCCCTACCGAGTTCATCAGCTATCCTTGCAACCGTCATTCCCGCCTTTTCCCTCGCGAGTGCGCCAGCGGCAATTGCCAGAGCATCTATCCATGTAATTCTGTCCTTCGGATCTGCGCTCCGCATTTTCTCGATAACATCCTTTCTTGATACTGTTCCTAAGAGGAGGATGGCTTCAAGCTTTTGAATATCCTCTCTCCCCAACGGTTTTAGTGGAACTTCCATTTCACTCATACATTTTCACCTCCTTCAATAGACCCTTTAGGCATAACCCTCACAGTCTTGTCTGGATAGATTATTATACCTTTACTTGTTATCTCGAAGGGATGTCTCTTCATAGAATGTTCTGTTCCACGCATCTTCCAAACGATTATTGACCGTTTAAGCTCGCCTTGATATTCGTCCAAGTCAAGCCTTATAATTCCATCGGCCGCATGCTCAACACCGGGACCGCCAAATCCACGGTCTGTCACGCTTACTTGTGAAATAAGGAATCCTGTGCATCCCAAACCGGCCAGGACCTTTTTTATCAGCATCAATGTCGACCTCGCTAACATGGGCTTGGTCATGTAAAGTGTTGAAACAGAATCTATGACAACCCTCTGCGCATTTAAATCGGTAATCGCTTGTCGAATAACATCCAAAAAACTTGGGATATCATCGGGATCCTTAATCACATAGCGCTCTCTCTTAGATGATTCGCCAATCCCGGAGGTGAATGCATCCACTATTGCAAACTTCCCATCCTGCTCATACTTTCTAGGCTCCCAACCAAACCTATCCATGTTAATCCTGATCTGAACAGGATGCTCCTCCAAAGTCACTAAAATGCCCGGTTCATTCAATCTGAAACCAGCATAAAGGAACTGCTGACCAAAGATGGATTTTCCAGTACCAGGTCCACCGGACAATAGAATAATATTCCTCCTCGGTATCCCACCATGTAAGATCTCATTCATACCTGGGATGCCTACATCTACACGGTCACTCATAAGAAACCAACCAGAAACTTGTTTCCACTTTTTCCACTTCTATAATATATTGATCATTTATAAAATTTTTATCGTCAACTCAGAGAAAATTTTAAAACTTTTATTTTAGGCAACTGGGTAACTTGGTAACTTTAGTGATAAGGAATGTGCTCCTCTTGTCATCGGTCGATAAAGATGACGAGGGGCATACCACAAAAGCTACGTCCTTGTAAACGAACCCCTAGCAATAGAAAGAATCTTTCTACCTCAAGATGAACGGTACATTAAGTGAAAAGAAGAGTAACGCTTTGGTATTGGTGGTGAATCATAAAAAATAAAATAGGGTAGAGATCACATTGGAGGTCCTCTATCGGTTACTATGTTTTCAATCATCCGCAGTGCAAATATCCTGTAGTTCATCATACCACATCACCTCCCTTACTCTCATTTTGCCATTTTTATATAATGAGAAAGGGGTTAATAAGCCTTTCGCATTATTAAAAAATATTAATGTGAGAAAGATTTATAAGCTTCTACGTAACATTCTAATAAAATAAAGGTGAAGGGGAATGGTCCGCAATGAGTATTCGATCGAAGTCAACTCCCAAAGTAAGGTAGTCGAGGTTACATTCGCATCGATCATTACTCTCGATATGGTAGAAAGTATACTCAATCGACTTAAAAATTACATTGCAGAAAACTACCAGATCAAAATAGTAGGCTACATTAATAGAGAATATAAATACCTGAGAGCTTTCACACTCGGCCTCTCCCTTTTCGGCAACGAAGACCGTGTTATCTTCGAGAATAAAGCAAAATTTCGAAGGGCTGAGAGGAGGTTGATTAGAGAGCAGATGAAAGAACTTAGAGATAAAGGGTACAGTGTTAAGCAAATCTCAGAGAGGTTAAATATTCCATTAAAAACCATCTACCGATGGCTTAAAGAGTAGACTCTCTAATTGTATGGAAGGCATTCAAAACTTGGAAGAGATGAAAGAGATAAGAGTGTTATGTATTACTCTTAGTTTGCAGTTATATTTTTAACATCGTTTTCTATGGATTGGAGTATTTCTAGGTATTTTGCTTGCCCACTCTCTATAGCATCTATAGCTCTCTCCAGATTCCTCGTCAACTCCTCTGAGATGAACGTTTTGTAATTTTCAGCTAGATAATCATACACGTTCTTTCCAAACTTGGTGTTGAATATAAATCCATCCCTATTGACTATGTATCCTCTTTTAAGTAGCACATTGATTATCTTAGAATAGGTACTCGGTCTACCTATCCCCCTCTCCTTCATTAAAGCTACTATATCGCCTTCACGATACGGTTCTGCTGCAGGTTTATACCTCACTTTAAACTCTAGGACTTTATACCTTCCCGGTTTAACTTCACTTTTAACTCTAACTATGGGATTTACCTTCAAAAAGCCCTCCTCAAGGATCCTAATGGCCCTTCTTTGCTTAAGCTCGATTCCATCGAGCTTGAACGTTAACTCTTCGATCTCCACCCTTGCCTCTTTCATCTGGCTCGCGATGAAACGCTTGAAGATCATCTCATATAGCTTTATATGATCATTCACCAACTTCTCGGGGACTCTTATTACACCCGAGAAAAGGTAGAAGTATAATTGTTTAGCATCTATGGGTTTTGTAGGTCTAATACATTCGTGTGCTCCATCCGTTCTATACTCTCTTGGCTTGAACATTCCGGGGTAATTTTCATCTACATAGCGTTTAGCCACATCCATACCCGTTGTCGATACAGTAGTTGCATCAGTTCTGTGATAAGTTATGAGGCCTGATTCAAAAAGGGTCTGCGCAAGGTTCATCGTATAGCCTACAGGGAATCTGAGTTTGTGGGCAGCATCTCTAAGCATGCTGTCTGTGGTGTATGGTGGTGGTGGATAAACCTGTTCCTCACGGAATGTGACATCATCGATCGAGGCTATGAGTTCGCCCGCTTTGAATTTCCTGATGAGCTCCTTACCATCGAATGGCTCTTCAAGAATTATTGAGAAGTTATTTTCTAAGCGGGTGATGGCTATGGGGATTTTATGTTTAACTTCCGCTGTCCTGCTTATAACCCAGCCGAGGACTGGTGTTTGAACTCTTCCTGCGGAGAGGTTCATCTTTTTGAACCTCTCCCATAGTTTTTTACTGAGTTCAAAACCGATCCACCGATCCTCAATCCTCCTAACTACCTGTGCCTGAACAAGAGGTAACTTTACTTCTCTGGGTTGCTCAAAAGCTCTTCTCAAAGCTTTTCGAGTTACTTCGTGAAATTCGAGCCTCTCGATATCATCACAGTATGGGTTGATGGAGACAAAAATATCATAGCCTATCTTTTCACCCTCTACATCGGGATCGGTAGCTATAAAGACCTTATTCACTTCACTTGCAAGTTTACGTAGTAAATTCACAATTTCCCTTGTAGAGTACATTTGATTTGAACCACATTCTGGACACGCATCCCTATCTGTGAATTGTTCACCACATTTATTACAACGCCTTATATCAGTATACACTGGGATGTACTCTCCATTCTCCTTTATAACGCCATGATAACCCCCTTCAGTCGTCAAGTCGAAGATATGCCCGCCTGAAGCGATGATCGTTAATATGAATTGTTCACTCGCTACTTCATAAACTGTGAAATTATTCATAATTCTTTTGGCAGGCTTTCCGAAGAAGTAGGCTATCGATTTAGCTTTTGTTGGGGATTCGACGATCACAAGTACTGATTTTATAATATCGATCGTTTCAACGGAAAATTCACCCATCCGTATTTTCTTTATTATTTCTCTATCTTTACTAACGATCTTAAACTCCTCAAGCGCCTTGTCTAAGTCATATTCCTCAAACTCCTCATCCGTAATCAACCGAATTCGTCTACAAAGGCTATGGAAGGATTTTTCATCATCGACTATCATGATAGATACTCCACGACTTATACCTGCTGCGTAGAATCTTGAAGCCCTGCCTGAAGCTTGAATGTAACCATCCACATCCGGTATCACGAGTACAAATTCACCATTCTCTATCTTCACATCGATATCGACCCTCTTAGCAAGTTTTTCGACATCAATATTCTCCATTATATATGCGAGCACTTTTCGAGCTTTCTTCAAGAGTTTTTGTACGTGCCCTTCAAACCCGTCAAGCTCAATATCTGTTTCGTCAGCCTTTCTAATCTTCTCGATGATTTCTTTGCTCACTGGTACAACCTTTGAGAGCTCCAACATAACCGATGCGACCTCCTTTTGAAGTTTATTCTCAAAAATTGGGGACAAATTCTTCAACAGTGTGAGAATTTTCTGAGGGTTG